>NZ_JAKGBG010000055.1:0-30308 GCF_021532595.1 Pseudoalteromonas sp. OFAV1 | reverse complement strand
TTGCCATTGTCATTAATAGTAGAAGTTAAATCTCCAGAGGCGATTTTTTTAGCAATATCAACTGCAATTCGCATAGGTAAAGTTAGGCTTCGGGTAAAAAGTATTGAAAAAGTAATTACGATAATAAATGATATTATGGAAGTAATAGCTAGAAATGTGAGTGAATCACTTTTAGCCCCCTGAATTTCTTGATTGCTATCACTGATACGTTTTTCTTGGAACTCTACCAAACTACGAATATCTGAGGTTATCAGCTCCCGTAAGTCTTTCATTTCACCATTTTGTAGTGCTTCAGCTTCTTCAAACTGCTCATTAGATACATAATTTAATTGTTTCGTTAAGGATGTGTCATAAGCATCCATATGCTTTCTAATATTTTTCAGCAGACCTTTTGCTTCCTCTGCTTTTGCTAGCAAAACCATCTCATCAAGAGATTTATCAAAGTTATCTTTTGCGTCACGAAGGCTTACTAAGTAGTCATCACGTTGTCGCTCCGTTTTAGCCATAAGTACATTTGCAGTTTGTAATCGTTTATTTAAAAATGAAGTCAACATATTAGTTGAAATTTCTAGCGCAGGTACTCTATGTGCCGTGACCACTTCAAACTCATCACCAAGCTTACTTAATTGAAAAATAGAGAAGCTAGCTAAGAGCAAAATCACTGCGCCTATTGAACCAAAAGCAAAACTTGATCTTTTACCTATACTTACGTCGCGTATCATCAGAAATCCTTTGAGTTGGCAAAAAGTTTTTGCGAAGAATAAAGTGCGTTAATTCACTGTAGTGTTACTATATTACCATAAAATAAATCCAAAGCCGCATTAGCCTCATTCTTTGCTAGTAACGACGCTGAGATTTATGGTCAAATATGATTTGTCTTTAGGTAACCTTATAGGCCTCGCTTCAGTCAAAGAGCGATAGTTTTGGATAGTAGATTCAGTACTGCAACACCATGTATAAACAATCCAATACTAGCAAATCCCCATGTATCCACTTTCTGCCTATAAGCAAACCAAACAATTGCAGTAACAAAAGGCACACCCAAGCCAGTACAAACAACTTATGCTATGTAGACAAATATCAATTTAAGGTATTAAGGTACAATACTGAAGAATAAAAAGAAACGCCTGAGCAAACTATGAATGAAGGAATTAACTTTATAAACTATTTGTAGGCTTTAATGTAGTGGTCGCAATCATTTCACTAATTATTGCAATGGTTAAGAATAGCTATTTCTTCACTAATAAACTCCCAACATAATTGGATGAAGTATCAGCAAACTTAGTATTCTGATTAATTATCAACCTTGTTACAGCTTGTTATATGGACAATAATTGTCTCAAAGTCATTTTCCCCATAAAATCGTTTATTGTTCTTGTTCCAAATTTCCGCCGATTAAAAACAATGTATTTAATACAACTTGGAGTGAAAGGTATTTATGACCTCTGTCCAAAAACTAGTTTGCCAGACCTGCTCTCTTCGCCTGATACCGAATATTAGATGAGTGTCAGTTTCTGAGAGTAATAATGCTTGCTTCAGATGTCATATTCATTATAAGTCGCTATTGCCCAGTTCACTGTTTAGCATTTGTATTGATTGGGTAAGCTTTGATAGTACCCGCTACTTCATTTTGATTGTTGTGGTATTTGCAGCATTAAAAAGGTGATCCTTTATACTCCAAGATAAGTATATAAAATATTTTTAAAACAATACTTGGCGATTAGAGTAAATTAGATGATTCTAACTTCTCTGAACTTATTCATATTAATGTGCTATTTACAACAATTTTATTTGTATGATGATAAAAGTTGTTCAGTTCTTGAGTACATAATTCAAAGGAACATACTCAATGTGGTTTACTAATCGCAAACTGTTATCCGAAAATGCTTACCTAAAAGGTCAAGTTGCTGAATATGAAAATATAAAGCAAGAGCTCAAAGAAGAGATGCTATATTTTTTATTGAGCAAAAATAGCACTATCATTGAAGTTAATGACAGATTTGCAGCAGTACTAGATTTTAAAGTTAATGATATTGTTGGTAAAAACCTGAATGATTTGCTCCTAAAAAAATCAATTAAGAAGCCCCACACACAAAAGCTGCTCTCGGCAATAAAAAAATTACACCACTGGCACGGCGCCCTACAATTAAAAACTAACACAGGTCGTGAATTGTGGCTAAGAAGTATTGTACAACCAATAAATAATGAACTAGCCGTATACTCGACTGAACTTACAAGGACCATTTCTCAATCAAGAGAGAAGGAAGATATGCTTGCTGCTCTAAGTCGCTCTTCCGCTGTGATTGAATTCAGTCTTGATGGCATAATACTCAATGCTAACGATAACTTTTTACATGCTATGGGATACTCTCAAAATCAAATACTGGGAAAGCATCACAGTATGTTCTGTGACCCACATGAGGTTGAATCGAATGCTTATAAACAGTTATGGGCTGAGCTGAAGCAAGGGCGCTTTATTTCAGACCGTTTTAAAAGGATTGATAGTAATGGTAATGAGGTATGGCTTGAAGCCTCATATAATCCAATTCATGACGATAATGGTGACTTGTATAAAGTTGCTAAGTTCGCGACTGTCATTACAGAGCAAATGAGAAGAGAGCAAGCAATCTCACAAACTGCAGAAATTGCATATGATATTTCACAACAAACAGACGCAGATGCAGAAAACGGTTTAGAAGTCGTAAAACAAACAATATCAACTGTGAACGCCCTTTCTAAGAAGCTTGAAACAGCAAGTGAAGGCATTAATAAGTTAGATGTACAGTCAGCCAAAGTAGCTGATCTGGTTGATAGTATTAAAGGTATTGCAGACCAAACAAATCTACTTGCACTTAATGCTGCAATAGAAGCAGCAAGAGCTGGAGAGCAAGGGCGCGGTTTTTCTGTTGTGGCTGATGAAGTAAGGCAGCTGGCTTCAAGAACAAGTGCCGCTACTGAGCAAATAATAGGTGTCGTGAGCGAAAATAAAGTACTAACACAAGATGCGGTTACTCAAATTGAATCTAGCTTAGTAGAAGCAAGGGATGCATTAGAATTATCTAATAGTGCAGGTAGTGTAATCGATGATATTCAAAAAGGTGCAAAAGAAGTGGTTGAGGCCGTAGGGCGATTTAAGACGACCCTTTAGTTAAAAGTTATCAAATAATTGTATTAGTTCAGAATAACGGAGTAGCGTACTACTCCTTTTTAATTTTAAGTTGGCATGGTAATAGCAGAACTAGGTTTGTTTAAAGTATTTGCCCCGAAATCTTCTTCTAAATCGTTTTTGAAAAGTGAGCTGGGGAAAATTTAAATGATATCAAAGTATGCACTCAATCCGGTTTCTGCCATTTTCCTTTGCACGATATAAAGCTGAATCAGCACGTTCAATTACTTTCAGCGTATTATCATCAATACGACTGACTGTAACTCCACAACTGACTGACAATCTTTTTTCGTGAAAACAAATACTATTTATATCTTTAACAATAGCCTTTGCAACCTCTTTTGTTTCATCTAAAGTCGATGCTTCAATTAATATTACAAACTCTTCGCCACCCCAACGAGCACATAACGCTTGACTTGGAGATAGTGACTTTAGCTTATTTGAAACAATGATAAGCGCTTTATCGCCTTCCAAGTGACCATAGGTATCATTTATTTCTTTAAAATAGTCAATGTCTAATAATATTAAGCCAAAGTTTGAGTTTTCTAACAAGGTTGAAAGAGTTCTGTCTAGCTTTTCTCGATTAAACAATCCCGTGAGTTTATCGGTTTCGGCGAGTCTTTTAATAAGCCGATTTTTCTCAGCCAATGTGTCATAAGCAGCAAACCTAGTTTTTTCATAGAAACGAAATAAGACAATATGAGCAATGGCAACTTCAATAATATTAAAAACAGAGCCAAGGCCAATTTTAAGAGGTTCCGGATTCTGTGAGTGCTCATAAACTATAAATGCGCACACTGCAAAAGCAAACGCACTAAGTAAACTTCCCCAGTTCCTACCTACTAAGTAAAATGAGAAAGGAGGTATTAATGTTGCCCAAAATAATGAGTAGGCTGCTCCGTTAATTGAGATAATGAACGTTAGTATTAAACTATTGACCAAAATGACTAGAGCCCATGAAACCGCTTTAATTTTTGAGCTATTAATGAACCAAACATATAGTAAAATAGACAAAGTCAGGCCAACCGCATCAAGCAAAGCGAGTTCATAGCTGTTGAATTTAAAGATATTGATAACAGTCAGTACAAAGAAGTACACAGTACATATCAATAAAGAATGGGCGATCAAACGGCTTCGCCAAAATAGCTCAGGACTATTGTGGTGTGCTGGAATGTTTTTATACCAATATTTGAGCATAATAAACTCTACTTCGTAATAATCAAACGCGAGCAATGCTCTAAAAGCAAAAGCTCAGTCCTGTCACTTTATCATAGAAAAACTTTTTAGAACTGAGCACATTTTTGCTCTATTTCTTATCACCGTTAACTATATGTAAATCACGTTGAGGAAATGGGATGGTAATTCCTTTGCTCTCCACTTTATCTTTAATTTTACGCTGTGTTTGCCAATATATATCCCAATAATGTGGTGTAGCGACCCAAGCACGAAGCTGCAAGTTAACAGAGCTATCTGCTAATGTGTGTACTAAATACTGAGGGGCTGGCTCCATTAGAATTCGAGATTCTTCACCGACAAGCTCCTTTAACGCTGCTAGACCATCTTCAATTGAGTCACCATAAGAAATACCTACTGTTATATCCATACGGCGCTTATCGTTTCTAGTAAAGTTTTTTATCGCATTTGCCCAAACGGTGCTATTTGGAATTGAAACAAAAACGCCATCAGCAGTTTCAAGGACTGTGGTAAATAGCCCTAAATCTTTTACACTGCCTGTATAGCTTGATACTTCAACAAACTCTGCCTTTTTTAGTGGCTTTAGGAAAAGTAGCATGACCCCTGCAGCCACATTACTGAGCGTATCTTTTAACGCTAGACCAATCGCTAAGCCTGCGGCACCGACGAGTGCAACAAGGCTAGCCGTATTAACTCCAAATAAATCTAAAATAATCACAATTGCAATTAAATAAACCACATAGCCTGAAAGCGTGGTAAGCAGTTTTGTAATGATTTCATCTTGCTTGCTCAGTCTGTAAACACCTTTATGTACGGCACGTTTCAGTAATTTTGAACAAATATTTGCCCCAATAAAAATGAAAATAGTCAGCAGTGTATTCTTTGCTATTGCTATAAGTTGCAATTGATGCTCAGAAAAAAAGTTTATGATGGTGTCCATCGATGATTTCCCTTTTAATATAAATAAAATATGCGCTTTGCTCTAAACAATTTAGCGATAAATGTTATCTAATGATACTGGTAACTAAGTAGCCATTGTAAGCAATATAGGAGGCAAGCAAGATACCACCTTCCCAACGATTTATTCTGCCTTGTCGACCAAAACCGTAAGCCATAACCAATAACATGACGGAAAGTACAAGCATCACACTCCAATCTCTGTAAAGTACGTCTGTAGAAATGTGAGGAATAGGCTCAATAATACCGGCGATACCAATTACGGCTAGGATGTTAAACATATTCGACCCCACAACATTCCCAATGGCGATGTCATGCTCTCCCTTTTTAGCTGCAATAATAGAAGCTGCAAGCTCTGGCAAAGATGTCCCTAATGCAACGATAGTTAAGCCGATAATAAGGTCACTGACACCCAGCGCAGTTGCAATTTCAACCGCTCCCCAAACAAGTATACGAGAGCTAATAATGAGCAATGTTAAACCCGCGATGAGCCAGAAAATTGCTTTCCCTAAAGACATGGCGTGACTTTTAAGCTCAGTATCAAATTCTGTTTTAAGGGTATCACTCGGTGATTTCATACCTGAATACACAGACCATACTAAGAACAAGACTAATCCGCCCAGCAACAGACTTGCATCAATCACTGATAAAGCGCCGTCATACAGCAAATACCCCAAAAAAAGTACGACAGCTAATAATAAGGGAAGCTCGTTTTTAACAATTTTAGACTGAACAGTGATAGACGCAATGATGGCTGTTACACCAAGAATTAAGCTGATATTTACAATGTTGGACCCAAGTGCATTACCTAACGCTAAGTCAGGGTTTCCATCACTTGCCGCCATGGCAGACACGACCATTTCAGGAGCCGAAGTCCCAAAACCAACAATAACCATACCAATTAAAATTGAGGGCAAGCCAGCATGGCCAGCTGTAGATGCCGCCCCTTCAACAAAGCGGTCTGCACTCCATACGAGTAAGATAAACCCCGCAATAATTGCGGCTATGGCTAAGAGCATAACTAGACCCCCTCTATATCATTACTTGATAGGCATATAACAGAATTGTTTGGTCTATTTATAAAGTGAAGTGAAATTTGGTGGTGGCGTAGTTTCATTATGTATCCTTAGGGCAGACTAGACTAAAAAGACAATAAACCATCTCTGCCCGAAATGACCCATTGCCTTAAGTCTTGTCAAAACCTGATAAGGTTCGAAACTGCCACGAGCGATGTTGCTCGGAGACTGTTGACAATTTCCTTGCTAAATGCAAGAGACTACTCCCCTAAGTTTTTAAAGAATAATCCATCCCTAAAAATAATACAATTAGCTTGGCTGCCTTTTTTAAAAAACGATGAATGTAAAGAATCATCAGAATAGGCCGATACAAAACCATATCATTGAAACAGGGACGTGTTATGAAGGTTATTTCTGAAAATTTACCGCAGCCACTTAATAATCAAAATGTGACATTCGAATCACCCAAAGATGGGGAGGCTCTTTTAAATACTGAGCTTAAAAAGTTGGCGGATGACATATATCACTAAAGCGAGCCACCTGAATTAGAGCAAACATATAGCAAGCCACTGACAATAACCGTGAGCAAAATAGACATGACTAAAACGGTTGATGACTTTATGTATGAACTTGGTATTGCGACTGGCGAATTATATATGCCTGGTGGGAGTGTGCCTAAGGCATTGGAAGAAATGTTGTCTTCCTATAACTCACTGCTGGCAGGTATAAATAGGCAGAATCCTGTAATGGACTATAAAAATTGGTGAATAGCAATAAACCAATCAGGTACTTTACAAGCGACAGGCTCAATAACCGATTTTGAACTTAATCCATCAACAGAAAAAGCACTTTTAATACATTATGCTGAGCGAGCAGAACATGATTTGGAAGATGTTGTTTGTGGGCGATTACCAATCTCTCTTGAGGAAGTTATGGAGTGCAAAGAAGGTGAAGCAATTTTTATATATCAAGGTGAGCTAAAGTCCTCTCAGCACTTAAGAGTCCAAATACCAATTCCTGAAGGTACTAGTTGTAAATAGATTCATTTAAAAGCTACCTTTTGTTTTAACGCGGGTATTGATCCTGAATATAAAAAGGTTCCTCTCAATTATTCGTTAATAGTATCAACTAGAGCTGAGGGTTAAACTGAGACTTATAATATGATTTTACAGCAGAATCAAACGCAGCAATCAGTGAAAGTTTCTAATCGTATTCGCTCGAGGTGTAAATGATGTATGTGGCATAACTCAAGACATTGTGCGCTCTTACATAGCTACACATGGAGATGAGATTGTTAAGTACTCAGCTCGAAATGCGAGCCTTTATTTACCTCAGAAAGAGTGTGAAATAGATCAAATTTAGGTTTACGACTCTCATCTATAATAAGAAATAGAGGGGCATAAAGTGATTGATTTATTAGTAACTTATGGCATTTTCTCATATCCGTTTAGTTCATTAACTTCATATCTGACCGCCATATAATATAACATTCGTGCTACTTGACCTTTAGCTTTATCTGAGGGCTCAAATGATTCGTTAACTTTGTCTAACCGCATTGTTGTAGGTACTTCTGAACCATCAGCTAATTTATCATTTATTTCTCCGCCGATATTGTACCCATAGTTGCTATGTCGCCCATTTATGTTTCGGTCCGCAGGTCTTAGATGGTGTAAATCTGTATAGCCAGCTTGGGATTTTTTAGAAAAACCTCTAGATTTCGGCCACACATGTTCACGATCCCATGAATCATGCTTTCCTGAGCCTCTATTAGCCTTTGTAAACGGGCGAGTTTCATCAAGATAAAGCATATGTACCTCGCCACATTTTGGGTTTACCGGAGCGCAAGATGAATCTGTAATAAGTAGTGCCTCCCATACATCCATGTTTTTTCCATCAAACCAGTCTAGGTTATTTGAGTCTGTGTATAGCAGCACTTTGTGATTATCTATGATTTTGTGCAACGCATCTTTTAACGATTTACCCGTTAAACCTTGTGCTTGAGCGTAGTAATTGAAAGGAATGTGGGCAGCAGAACTAAAACTTTGTAGCAATAGTAACAATACAGTCACTGGTATAGCTTTAAACATGAGAGGTCCTTCCATTCATATATTTATAATAACAGGCTAAAAGTTATCCAACTCAGGTGCAAGTTGTTTTCCTTTATGAAAACACGGGTCCATCCAACCCATAAAGTGATAATAGTGACCTTTGTTATCAAATAATGAGATTTATGTATTGAAACTGTATGCAATTCCATTGTATAAAAACTCTAGGTAAGGCAATTCCTTGAGACCCACAATAAAATTTGCCGAATTGTTATCAATGCTAATTTTCATTATGAGTTTTGTTCTGGCGGTGGGTGCCAACAAAAAGAAGGATAATCATATGAAACATGTAGCACAGAGTTTCACATTAAATATTGCTCACGGTAACTTATCTGAAGAAGGCCTGTTAAAAACCACACTGAAAGAGTATGCAAAAGCTTTGCGTGAAAAGGATAGAGGGAGTAAAGGTTGGCGCTACTATTTGCATAAAGCAGCGGAAGATTTTGACCTGCAGAATTGGCGCGAAGTAGACAATATTGTCTCTAATAAGAAACAACACGGTGCTTGTCTTGAGGAATTATACTGCTCATTGAACTCCGATTTTGGGAATGAATATTACTACTTCTTAAGTATTAACCGGAAAGACCATTTGTACTTTTTTTCCAAATGGGAAGGGTGGAGCAAGGATGGCTATGAGTTACGCAGTGCTGATCCAGTCAGGGTTGATACCGTTCTGGGTTTGGTTCGAGAAGATTTTAATCAAAAAATCTACCTAATTGACAGCTTTTCACAATTATTCAAATGGAGATATCGCTGGCGAGGAAACGCTTTAGTTAATGAGAGGCTGCTCAAAGCGCACTGGCCAAAAGTTCTCCAGCCCAGAGTCGCACTTAACTTTCGCAGGTTACACGGTTAGAAAAGTCATTAAAGGAAGTGCTGAGAATGATGTATAGGAAAAAAGTTGCGGCTTTATACGAATTTGCATTGGGTCATTTGCCTCAGCACCTTTTTGAACAGTCAACAATTCTAGGTTTTGGTAAGATCGGCATTGATAATGTGTCTGACGATAAGTTTTCAATTGACACCATCATAGCGCCGATTATTGAAGGTAAAAGAAGTTTAGAGCATGCTTATCGTTTACCTGTAAATATTTCTAATCTTGGTTTTTTAGCATCAAGAATGCCCATTATTAACGGAAAGCTGAGAGGGCGTGAGGTTAAGAATCAATTTTCCATAAAAGTGGACCTACTGCGCAACTATAAACCTCAACTTTGTTCTTTTGCAGAGTTACCAATAGATGATAAATGGTATTCCAGCTCATTCAGAGATAAGTTTAGCGATATTTTTGGATCATTTTATTTAACAGCCGAAGCGATAAGACTTGATACGAAACAGAACATTAAGGTATTTATACCTTGCTCAGAAATATTGAGATTTTATTATCCACATACTTCTCTTGTTGAAGCCGCATTTACAGGAAGGCAAGCAAGACAGGTGCTTTACAATCCTGATATAGAGTTAAATAAAAATGATAGGTCTTTCGTCCAACTGCGCAAAAAAATCCCAGACGTATGTGCTCCACATGTTGCCAGAATAAGACATTCTGACTTTGCTGAAAAAGTATTTGAAAGAATTTATACGGACTCAATCCATAATGTTCCTCTTACCGATAACGCACACAGATTATTGAAAGTCTACCCACCATTGCAAGGTGAGGTGGACTGGGTTGTTGAAGCTAATGAGCTTGAGAGTGGCTCTCTCTTGATTAGCGGAATATATCAGTGTAATGGCGTATTTCCGTTCAACGAACTTATGTTCGGGAGAGACAATGACGGTCGATCACCTGAAGGTCGACAGCAATCTGATTACTTGAACTCTTTTCCTATTCACACACCAGCATTTCCTTCGGATACAGATTTAGGTGATCCAAACTCCCCATTGCCAATTTCACTAGGAGGTATGGCTGAAGTTCAAATTGAAACACTAGATATAGAGTTTGACTTTGAGCAAGATACGCCAAATTTTGAAGGACTATTAGGCTTATCTGTTAAGAAGATAGAAAAAATGGCAGTTAAAGACCCTGAAGTAATGAATGTCCAAGTATATGTGGGGGAAAAAGCGGTTGCCGGTGTAGTAGCTTCGGGGTACTTAAGAAATGATAACCAAGATAAATTTGCAAAAGCAGAAATATCGATGGGGTCTGTCAAAAAAAGCTCTGTCGATAAAGAAAAACGAAGTGCAAGTTTCTTCGATGCATTTGATGTTTTCCAAAATGCTGTTCATTCACTAAAAGATGAATATCACATCTCTTGGCGAAAAGCTTCTGTATGGCGCATACCGACTAAAAATAGCTTTTATTTGAATGCGTTTTTACCGAAGGAAATTGGGGATAATGATTTTCTGATGTTAGGGAAAAGAGACTTTGAGCAAAGCGGACTAGAGCGAAAGTTTGAATTGTCTCGCAAATTTGTTATCGCGGAATTGTCATTCGATGATAAACACGTCTACTTTGTTGATTTTGAAAAGAAGAAGATGAATGCCCGTGACGGGACTAGCAGTAACCGAGATAGCACTTCAGTTTTATTCTTCTATGATACTGAAGGAGGTTATCTTAGCAACCAGCAACTTAAGAAAGTGATTTTAGACTTTGCGGGAGATCGCTCTGGATGGCCAGATAATAAGACGCGCTTTCGCTTACAGCATAACGACGATGTTGAGAAATTTGCGGATAAACTGCACCGAAAAGCTAATAAGGCGTTTAATGCTTGGAGTACTTTGGAAAGCTTAGAAAATAAGTTTGTACCAGTATGTTCGGATTAGATTAAAAACAAATAGGAAATGTATGAAGTCAATTTATTACTTTGATTGCGACAAACAAAGCCCTCAGGCAATCCTTATGGGGATGAAATTTGCAGCGATGAAAAGTCGTAAAAATCAAAGTGAGGTAATTGTTTTTGTGCCTCAATTAGAGCAGGTTAATGGAGGCATTTTTACAAAGGCTTTAGGTCGCGAAACTGCAAGAGCATTCTTGAATAAACGTGCGTTAAGAGTTGGAGGCACATTATTCCGATTGGTCTCTGACAGGACTTTTAGTAACACTTATTCAAATGACGTTATCTTAGCTGTTTGGGTATCAAAGACTATGCGAAAAAAGCTCGAAGACTCTATATGTAAAGAACTGGTTGTGGTTCCTTTGCGTCGAGAGGAAAACCTTGATTGGGCGATGGCACAAAGTGCTCAAATTATGTCTATTGTGGCAGAGTAATATGTAGCTAAAAGATAAAGACGCTGGAGTCAGAGGTCAGCTATGGGGTAATGGATGGCGTAGCTATTAATAGAAGCTAATAGAAAGCACCAAATAACCAAAATAACTAGCTTTTTAGTTTTGAGGGTATAGGGATTACCAAGTAGTGAAATAGGCTACCATTTCCAATGAAATTTTTTGGTAGAATGATAGCCTGCATTAATGGATTTGATGATTCGGGTTCTCGACTCATTATGTTGACATGAGCGTGCTAAGCCAAGTGCTTCCGCAATATTAGGGTAACTAACTTCATAACCTCTACTTTTCAAAAACATCGCAGCAGACTTAAATTCTGTGTCACTGGTCCAATAAGGTTGTCTCTTAACCTTGTATCGAAGGACTTTATCAATCCAAAAAGGCACATCTCTCTCGTTAATGTTGAACGCTATTTTACTTAGCTCTAGGGCTGAACAAGTGTATAAGAAGGTTTTTGGCCATTGTTTAAGAAGTTTTCCGATGGAAGATAAAAGCAGGCATCGTTCTGAGGGTGTGAAGTGACAAAAGTTCTTTATGTTGTTCCCTTGATGTGAAAGCTGTAGCCCAAAATATTCTCTTACTTTTGATGCTGTTTTGTAGCGAAAAAATGGTTTTAGTAAAGTCCAAATTCCTGCTATGAAAAGAGGCATTAGGACTGGATTATTTTGTGATATGTGGACCCAGCGCGAATCTATACCCGCACTAATGAGATTACATACATAAAGTAGGTGTTTATCATCTGCTACAGTGAGGTTCTCAGCAGATGAAAGTGGAAATCGACAGTTATAGCATTCAGCACAGTCTTCAGTGTTGTAAGGTACTCGATGGAAGTTTACTGGTTTATAGCACTTTGGACAGCAAGCATGAAGTACGCACTTATGGGTTAAGCAAACTGGCAGGAAACTAATACGCCAAAGGTTTTTAAAGTGTGCAATGTTCTGCTCACGCAGACAAGACGGACAAAACTGTATCCAATTGCATGTAAATAATCGGCCAGCACAATTGGCTGGTAGTAAATAATGAGATGCGAACAATTGATTTAATTCGATAAAATGGTGGCGAGCGTAGTTTGCTGTATATAGGTTTGATATTAACTCGACATCTATATTTGTTAGTTGACTGAGAGTTGTTTCAGGGTGGAGAGAAGAGCTACCATTGACACAACCACCCCAAACATCAAGTCCTGATAAAACTATTTGTGTAAACTGAGTTGGGTCGCATAGATTGGCACGAGCAACTCTTGTTAGCCACGATAAAAAATGCTCGTTCTCACAAGGTGTTGGTCGCGCTGGTAACAACCCATGAAAAGACACTTGGCTAACCAGAAATACCAGTATAACGCCTACGCTCAGGTGTTAGCCAATCAATACTTCTCAATACATCTAAAGTGATCCGCTCCTCTCCAGAACTAATGGCTTTAATCGCGGAGCGGGTGAGGATTTCATTTATCTCACCAATCCAACCAGAACTCATTGAAAATATTTCGGTTGCAATAAGTTGTGACTGCAAATCGGAAGGTTGCTCTAGAGGTATAATTAATTCAAAAGTCGCTAACAGCTTTCTATAGTCAGTGTTTAGTTTCCATTGAGGCAAAACGACAGGCTCGAAGCGGTTTGCTAGTTGTCCATCAGAGACAATTGCTGTGTGCGCTTCCATTGTACCAGCACCGACAATAACAACTTGTGTTGTATTACCAATGTACTTTAATGTATCTAAAAGCTGTGCTTTCTTTAGCTTGGTTGTGTTCATTAACACATGAAGTTCATCAATAATCAGCATCCTAACCCCAAACCTCTCAAAAGCATCCAATACTTTACGAGATTTAACTTCTTTCTTATAGCTATCTCGGTAAGGGATGTGCATGGCCTGAAGTATTAAAGAGTAAATCACATCGGGAGTTGGCTCCGAAGGGACTTCTATACTGACTACAGGGATAACCAAACTTTCAGAATCATGGTTTTCATAGGAAGGATGAGACTTGATAAATCTTTTTAACAAGAATGATTTACCATTATTTGTGTCAGATTTAATCAAAAGATTTGGCATTCTATGCGTTTTTGGATGGTTCAGTAAATCCTCCATTTTAGCCAGAACTTTATTTGCAGTATTGTAACCTATCCATTTCTTTTTCTTCAGCTCAGCAATACGCGCTTCTTTTGGTAAATTAAGCAATTGTGCGATTTTAGGTTCTAAATGGTTCATTTTCACATATCCAAATCAATATCATCGTAGGCATTCACCGTCTCCCAGTCATCAAGCTCTGTACTCTCAGATAAGGTATCTTTGTTTTTGGCTGGTGAAACATGTGCAACTGCTTTTGGAGCTTGTGCCTTTCTCTGACGCATTCGACGGGTTGCAGTGGTTTCTTTATTTGCAGACTCTTCTATTTCTTTTAGTTCACGTTGAGCAAGAATAATTGCCTGTTCATCAATAGATTGAACGCCTTTTCTTTTGAGGTGTTTGTGAATTTTTGATAGCTCAAATCGAGTCATGTTGGGGGCATCACGATAAACCCTCGGTATTTCCAAATACTCTTGAGTATCGGGATCTAAAAAGTATATGCATTGAATTTGATGTAATTCATATTTAACAACAAATTTATTGTCATCGGTAGGCGCATTTACCCCAACCCAGCGAGCAATAGAGGGGTGGAAATAAGTAACGTTGTCAATAGTGATGCCATATCGTTGCACTGTTCGTTTCTTAAAAGGTAAGAAATCAAGATACAGTCTGCGCTCATCTTCAATTATATCTGGCAAACCATGCATGGGCATTTCATCACCAAAGAATAAACCTTCTTCCCACTTTGCAAGTGGCGACATATTTAAATCTGAGTGTGTACGCATGTGATAGTACTTTGTTATGTAGACCGTTAACCATTTATGAAACTCATCGAAAGTAAACACAGCTCTCCCTTCCGAATCATACTCCCCCCGATCTTCAGGGTTTCGGAAAGTGCTTCCTTTGAGGTTAGATATGTCTGTTTTGACCGTTCTCATCAATCTTTCAACATGTCCACCGTAGTCAGGACGTCCAAGAGGTCTCCAATTCAATGTGATGGAATATTCATGGCATGCTCGGTCAACTGATTTGCTCCTAAAATCAGGCCCATTATCGGCGTGCACTGTTCTCATTAACCCCCAACATGGCCATGATGCATCAACGCCAATATTGAATAAAAACTTTTCTTTTCTACAAATACTCTGTGTTAAACATAGAGCGACAGAAGTGGCGCTAGGTGCTTCTAGAGATAGATAAAACCCTGTAATAACCCGACTGTATATATCAATAGCAAATGTCACCCATGGCCTGCCAATAGGCTGTCTATCCCTATCGTCTACAAGGATCACATTAGGTTTAGTGTGGTCAATCTGAATACAGTCTAACGGAAATGTACCACCAGGAAACTTGCCTGTTGAAGGGCTATGTTTGCCGATAAGCTGTTTATTCCCATAACGATGTAAAGCTATTGCTTGTGGGGCAATTTTATTAACTCTTCTGGTAAACGAGGCAAGAGAACAAGGTTGAAGACCTGCTTTTTTACAGTCGAATAGATAGTCATCATAAGCTTGTCTAATATTAGGCCTTTCAAGCTTTAGGAAGTCTCTTTGAATACATAGGTCTAGCAATTTATCTTGTTCCTTTGATAGCCTTGACTCACCTTTATCTGCTCTTCTTTTATTTATTAGAGATGAAAGTCTGCCTGAGTCCTTATATCTTTTAAGCCAACGATAAAGGGTTGCCTGAGAAGTATTATGCTTTTGAGCTGTGTCAGCGACATCTTGCTCAGTGCAATTTGGGCCAAGATCTAATAGATGCTGAATGATATGTAATCGATAGTTAGCCGTTTCCCATTCTTTTTCTGTTAAATCTGATAGATCAATTTTAGGAGTCGTATCTAGTTGTTTGGCTACGAATGGCTTTATCTCGCTAACAGGTATTTTATCTAGTTCTCCAGACGTTTGATTGATACAAAGTACGTAATGTATGTTGAGTATCCTAGTTATTTTGTACTTTTCACCACGCCATAGAACTAATGAGCCGACTCTCAAAGGAACAGTAGTCATATAGCCTCCCAAATATCATTTGATATTGTAAGTGGTGAGTACATTGAAAGTGGATGTTCTAGATTTGTGTGAACAGAACCATTGGATATTAACCGCCATAGAATCGGTGCCGCTTCAGCACGTTTTATGCGACAACAAAAGCATGCGGCTAGTAGCTCTCTTGGTGAAGAAGAGCCTAGATCAATAAGCGTATCAAGTAAGACTTTGCTAATAGCACTTTCGACGGGAGATACTGTTCGAGAAAAGTGGGAGAGGAACTCGATATTTTTAAGCAAGGGCGTTCTGATCTCTTTATCTGTGATAAGCTTAAATCGAGTGTTGTTATTATGACAATAATTGATGGCTGCCTTATACTTAGGTTTAAGCTTTGCCCAGTTTTTCTTAAGCTCATCTCGGTATTTAACTTCATAAAGAGTCTTGGTGTTATCAGTAAATTCAACTAATACATCAGGCGTATAATACTGATTGCCGAAGTGTATAGTTAATGGCTGTTCTTCAAAATGCAAAACTTTATCATTGTGCTCCAACAAGAATATGAAGTCTCTTTCAAGTGATGACTCTGCATCAGCCATTCTATTGAGCTTTTTACTGGGAACTCTCGCGGTTAGATTGCAATATCCAGCCTGTATTTTTCTTACTGGCATAACTCCCTCTCACGCTAATTGAAAAATCGAAATCCACTATCATCTAATATGAATCACATTATCACGAAAAGTGACTCCAACGATTCAAAAATAATGATAATTCAATGCTAGATTATCAAATAGAATGACAAGTGTCAGAATTTGAGCGTAAAGTTCTCGACTCACTGCGTGAACCAATGGAAACAGGTGTAGTGACAATATCTCGAGCGGCAAGGCAAATGGAGTTCCCATCGCAGTTTCAGCTAATCGCCGCATTAAATCCTAGCCCGACAGGAAGTCATACCGATAAACGTGCGACGCCAGACCAAGTCTTGCGATACTTATCTCGGGTGTCTGGGCCATTTATCGATAGGATTGATTTGCAAATAGAGTTACCGCGGCTTACAAGTAGCCAATTGCAGAGCACCCAAGCAGAAGAAAGCAGTGAGCAAGTGCGCCAGCGTGTAGAGCGCGCGTATGCTATACAGCTTAATCGGCAGGGTAAGGTGAATGCCAGGTTAAGTAATAGAGAAATGGCGCGCTATTGTGAGCTAGGAGCAGCTGAGTTGCAGTTTTTGGCTAAAGCCAGTGAGAAACTGGCGCTATCACCGCGTTCTTATCATCGTATTATCAAAGTGGCCCGAACTTTAAGCGACTTAAAAGCCCAGCCAACAATTACCTTAAATGAATTAAAAGAAGCGCTAAATTACCGTGCGTTTGAACGACTAATAAGTCAGTTAACGCAGTACTAGAAAACGAATTAGATTGAAAGCATGTAGCCTTTACCGCGCACGGTGACAATGCGTTTTTGATCTTTTTCATCGCTGAGCTTTTTACGAAGGCGACCAATTAATACATCAACGGTACGATCGCTTGGACTCCAATCAGGCTGGCCAATTTCTTCGGAAATCTTTTCTCTTGATGTAGCTTTACCTGCATTACCAATTAAGCAGATTAAAACTTTATGTTCTGCTTCAGTCAGGCGTGACTCTTCGCCGCTGGGTGTGATCAGCGTGCGATTATCAGGGTGTAATTTAAAGTTGGCGTACTCAATAAACTCTTCGCTTTCGTCGTTTGTTTGAGAGCTCTTAAGGCGTTTATACAGTGCGCGCATTCTAAGTTCTAGCTCGAGTAAATCCACTGGTTTGCAAATATAATCATCGGCCCCTTGCGCAAGGCCTGCGATACGGTCAGCTTGCGAATCTCGGCTTGATAAAACAATGACCCCAATATCAGTCAGAGCATTTAGTTCTTTGGCAAGTAATAACCCATCGCGCTTAGGTAGCACAATGTCGATAACTGCTAAAGAAATAGCTTGTGAAGAAGCTGCACGAGATTGCACTATGCTCAATGCATCAGCACCTGTTGAATCTATCTCAATGTTAAACTCAGTTTCTTTAAAGTGGTTAAGAATGCGTTTAACGAGCAGTTCGTCGTCTTCAACCAATAAAACTTGAATAGTCATTCGCTTTAATTTCACACTTGATTTGTTGTTATGTTAGCACTGTATGGCGAAGGCTGAGAAGTGTAATGGCGAGGTTTGTAACTATTTCTTACAATTTAATGGCTTAGCGATAGTTGAAAAGGGTGAAAGCTGAGCACTCGCGCAGTGCTCAGCCAAGTGATTAAACTACTTTTCAGGATAAAGATATTGCCACCACTGCGGCTGATCTTTTAAGTTTTTATCGAAATACGCCAGCATGGTGTTCCACCAGTCAAAGCGTTTATCACGCGCAAAAATTTGGTGATCTGCTCCTTTGTATTCGATTAGGTCAACATCTTTACCGAGTAGCTTTAATGCCGTGTACATGTTGTGACTTTCACCAACCGGTACGTTGGTATCTGAATCACCATGAAGGAGTAATAGCGGAGTGGTTACTTTATCAGCATGAAACACCGGACTATGTTGGCTATAAAGTGTAGGGTTGTTCCAAGGGTAGCTATTTTTTGATGCCTCAGCTGAATATAAATAACCCCACCAACCTTGACCCCAGTACGAGGTGATATTTGAGATCCCCGCATGAGCTATAGATGCACTGAACATATCTGTTTTAGTTGCTAGTAGCATGGTCATGAAGCCACCGTAAGACGCGCCCAAGTTGCCAACACGCTTACTATCTACATAGCTATATTTATCCAAAAAGGCTTTTGTGCCGTCAATAATGTCGTTAGCTGTGTACTCACCCCATGCATTTACATGTTTAGCCGAAAACTCTTGGCCAAAGCCAGTCGCACCTGTTGGTTGTATTACGTAAACAACATAGCCGTGCTCTGCCCATAAGTTAAATGGGTAACGACCTGTGAAGCCACGTGTTACTGGTGATGTGCCACCGTAATAATAAACCAGTGCAGGGTATTGTTTTTTGCTATCTAAATCATGAGGTAAATAAACACGACCCTTTATTTCAATGCCATCTTTATTAGTGAAGTTAAATTCTTCAAGTGAGGCTACTTGGGTATTTTCATAGCCAATTGGCTTTGAATCCCACACGACTTTAGCACGGCTCTTGCCTAAGTTGAGCTGCTTAAGTTGCTGTGGTGTTGACGCTGTAGTGCCAGTCACTAAAATGCTTGGATTGCGCTCGTTTGAGTAACTAAATTGCTCAACAACATCAAAGCCTGTATTTACTTTATTGAAACGCTTTTTGCTTAAGTCGTATTGATAAAGTTGAACGGTATCTTGCTCGGTGACTTTAATAAGTGCATCACCGTTTTCTAGTACATTTAACTGGCCGATAGCCGGGTTAAACTCTTTACTTAAAGCGGTTGCTTTTTTACCGTCGCGGCTGAGTAAGTAAAGTTGACCATCATAGTTATTAGCCAGCATGCCTTCAGGAAGGTTTCGGCCTAAGCCATTATTAAAATCTGGGCCAGCAGTGACATAAATACCGTCATCAGTATATTCAGCCTGATTAAAGGTATTAAATTGACCAAGCACCGTGATGGCCGATGTAGCTAGGTTTAGCTCAACAAGCTCTGTTGCAGGCTGTGGTGAAAGCTGCATTGCCTGTGCTGAGCGACTCATTAATACGTGACCATTTTTGGCATCAAAATCTTCAAGTGAATGGCTAAGTGGGCCTTGGCTTAAAATTTTGCTAAGACCTGTTGTGATATCAAGCAAGTATATTTGTGACGTTGTACGAGCATAAGACCAACGGTCTTGCAGGCCTTGATAATGTTTAGTGAGCTTGCCATTGTCTGTTGGTGATTTTGACCAGCTAAAAATTAAGCTGTTGTTATCAAAATATTGAAAGCCACTTGCACCAGAAAGGTTTTTAGCAATCACGCTAAGTTGCATCGTTTTTAGATTTAAACGCTTAAGCTCACCATTTAATAGATACACTAAATTTGTGCTATCAGGGCTCCAAGTAATATTGCTCGGTTGGGCTGACTCAAAGCGATAAAGAGTATTGTTTTTTGCGTCTTTAAGCTCAGTCACGTATTGCGCTTGATTAGCCGTTGCATCTTCGTAATGACGTTGGCTAGTAATAAAGTAATTGCCATTTGGCGCCATTGAAATATAACTTACCGTTGGCGCATCGAATAACTGTTTTGCAGACAAGCCATTTTGTTGTTTAGAACTAAATTGCACAGTATCTAGTTCAGACTTAGCAGTAAAATCAAGCTCAACTTCATTCCAGTTTGCTACTTGCTCAGTGATGATAACAAATTGGTGATCGCCTTGGCTTAAAGCTAACTCATAGCTGTTATTTTTTTCTGTTTGCTTTTCACCATCGATAAACAGCTGTGCGTTTTCAATGCCTTTAAGGGTCAACGAACCTTGGCTAAAGCGCTCGGTTGATGCAGTAAATTTTAGTGCTTGCAGGCCACCTAATGTAAGGGCGCTAACTTTGTCGAATGATTGCCACTTTATCTCGTCGCCAAAAATACGAATATTGTCGTTATTTTTTTGTAAGCTTGGTACTAAGTTGGCAATAATAGCGTCACGATGTTCGGTTTGATAAGGCTTTAATTGCATATCATCGCTAAGAGGGCCAATAAACTGAATTGCTGAACGTTCAATAGCATCTGCCATAGCTGTTGAACTTAGAGAACAAAGTACAAGTGCGCTAAGCGTGGTTTTTAGCTGAGTTTTTTTGTTCAGCCAAGTGGTTGTAAATGTCATAGTTTCGCCTGTTGAAGGTAAGTTTTAGCAATATAGCACGCAGAAAAACTAGCAAAAAGAGCTCTGCGTTAGAATGCTGATGGGTTTGAGGTTCCAGTTATCTGTTGATATGGTGGGCGCTTAGATGAACAATGAGGATGCACAGTGACACTTTTACTTGTTTATATGTTGGTTGCTATTACCGTCTCTTTTTTATGCTCGGTAATGGAAGCGGTGTTATTAAGTATAACGCCAAGCTATGTTGCTATGTTAAGGAAGCAGCAACCTGCATTAGCAAAACGCGTTGCTAAGCTAAAAGATAATATAGACCAACCGCTCGCGGCTATTTTAACGCTTAATACAATTGCGCACACAGCTGGTGCTGCAGGTGTTGGTGCACAAGCTGCAGTGGTTTTTTCAGATGCTGCTGTTGGAATAGCCTCGGCAATTATGACCTTATTGGTTCTTGTACTTTCTGAAATCATTCCGAAAACACTGGGTGCAAATTATTGGCGTGGTCTAACACCTATCGTCAGCATTAGCCTTATTTGGTTGGTGGTCATTTTAAAACCTTTCGTTTGGTTTGCAGATATCCTCACGCGCTTTTTGGGGCGTAATTATGATGAGGCCTACTATATTCGCCAAGAAATTGAAGCCATGGCTGATATAGGCACAGAGTCAGGGGCACTTGGTCACGACGAATCTGAGATTATTAGGAGTCTGCTGCGTTTTCGCCACGCTAAGCTAGATACCATAATGACGCCGCGTACTGTGCTGTTTAAAGTGCATAAAGATTTAACTGTTAATCAGTATTTGTCTGAACATGGCTCATCGTCATTCTCTCGGGTGCTGGTATATGACAAAAATGGTGATGATATTATCGGCTTTGTACATAAAAACGATATTATGCTGGCATATCATCGTTTAGGTGAAGACTATAAGATAAGTAAGCTGGTTAAACCAATTTATACAGTACCAGAGACCCTGCATGTGCCAACGCTACTTGAAACCTTATTGTCAGGTCGAACCCATATTTGTTTAGTGGTTGATGAGTACGGAGATGTTCAAGGGATTGTGACCTTAGAAGATTTAATTGAGGCGCTGATGGGGCTTGAGATTGTTGATGAACATGACCAATCTGCAAATATGCAAAAAGTGGCTAAGCAGCGTTGGCGACAGCGCTTAGCACGAAGTAATACCATTGTTAGTGATGACAAACGGGAGCCTTAGCGACGCTGCCCGGTCGCTGTTTTGACCATTTGCCGCCATGAGATTGACCAATTTAAAAAATCTTCTTTGGCTTTCGGGCGGCATAACAAAAAGCCTTGCATTAAGATAAATTCTTTATAGCGGTCTAAGTATTCGAGTTCTTCTACTCGCTCGATCCCCTCGGCGACAATAAATAAATCTTCTTGAATAGCAATATTCACAAGACTACTGACAATGACTTGAGAAAATTGGTCAGTTTCAATATTACTGATCAGCGTTTTATCTATTTTAATCTCGGTAAATGGTAAGGTTTTCAATTGTTGTATGTTGGTAAAGCCGGTGCCAAAGTCATCAAGAGAAATACCAAATCCTCGCATTCTTAATCTGTTTAGTGATTCTAACTGTGCTGCGGTGCGTAAGGCGTATTGCTCGGTTATTTCTAAAATAACTTCACCTGGGGTGAGGTTATTTAGATGTAATATTAGTGCCAATTTATCCGGGCAGCTTAAGTCTTCGAGTTGCGAAGGCGATAAATTAAAGGCCAGTTTTAGGTTAGGATGAAAATGTTCTTTGATTTCAGCAAAGTCGTTGGTCGCTTTTTCAAAGAGCTGAAAGGTAATAAGGTTAATTAAATCTAAATCCTCGGCAACACAAATAAATCGTTCAGGAAGAATTATTTCCTCTTCTTTACTTGTATTTATTCGCGCTAACACCTCAATACTTTCGACACGGTTATCGTGGCGGTTAATTTTGGGTTGGTAAAATGGAATTATTTCGTTGTGACTAATCGCATGAAGTAACAGCGACTCAGAAATAGGGGATTTTGTCCGCTCTACGTGAACTGAAAAATGCTCAAGTTTTTGCAGCAACAAATAAACCTGATTCAACTGCACGGGTTTAGATATATTACCAATCAGATGGGCATTATTTTTACGGGCAATATCAGCCGCTAAATCAATTACTTTGGGATCCATTTCAGAAATGATCGCAATAGCACCATGGTATTTCATTGCGCCTAAATGACGGATCAACTCCATACCATCCATATCGGGCATTTTTAGATCAGTAAAGATAGCATCAAAGAAGTGAGGCGCTTTTTTTACTTTTTCTAGGGCTTCTTCTGCACTTAGGCAAGTAGTGACATGGCTAATTTCCAGCTCATTCAAAATAGCCTGCATAACAATAAGAATCGCTTTGGAGTCATCGACTACGAGAATATGCCTATTTGACTTCACTATATTCACTCCTTGAACGAGAACACTATACTTAAAAGTAGTAGATAAATATTAGTTAGTCATGTTTTTTGGTTGTTTGTGTGCTGGACAGAGTAATTTAAATCGTAGAAGCTTCTCTCTCGTAATTTATTTTGTCCTACGTATAATAGCCGCACTCTTATCTAGTATTTTTACAGATTATGGCAAGACTTCAGTTGAGCTTAGCAAATGAAACTTTCACTTTGCATTTGCACGGCTCGCAATTAATACAGTTATTCCATCAACAGCAAGCTATTGCATTTGATAACCCGACTCAGAATAAGTATGAATTTGATTTTCAAGGACAAAAAATTAGCTTAGATACCAGCAAAGTGCATGAAAAAAGCTTAGCTATTTATGTTAATCAGCAATTAGTTAGTGAACTTGCACTTCCTGCGGTAGAAGACACTGAACCAAAACGCGGCATCATTGGCCTGCTAGCACTGGGCTTTAAATTATTTAAAAGTGCAAAAGTAGTGAAAGCTGCTTTAGCGGGTGCATCAGTTGCAGGTTACGCATGGCTTTTTTCTATTGAATTTGCTTTGATGTTAATTGCTTGCTTGGTTGTGCATGAATATGGTCATGTGCGCGCTATGAAATATTTTGGCATTAAAACTAAAGGTATTTATCTTATTCCGTTTGTCGGTGGCTTGGCCGTTTCCGACGATAAAATTACCACCCGTTGGCAAGACGTGGTGATCTCTCTAATGGGGCCTGCATTTGGCTTAATTACCTCAGTACTCGGAGTGGTGCTTTACTACGCCACTGACATGGAAATATTCGCCGGTGTGGCAGTACTCAGTGCACTGTTAAACCTATTTAACTTGTTACCTATTTTGCCTTTAGATGGCGGTCATGTACTTAAAAGCATTAGTTTTTCGATGCGTTCTTGGGTCGGCTTAAGCGTGTGCTTATTAGGCGTGTTATTTGGTTTATGGTTGAGCTATACCTTCGGTTTAATGCTCCTCGTGTTCTTCTTGTTTGTTGGCGCGCTTGAAATTGTATTTGAATGGCGTGGTCGTCATTATTCACACTTAATCCCTCTTGATACTTACGGGCAAGGTTTTTCAGCGGTCATGTACGCATTGGTTGTTGCAGGCCACGTTGCGGTGATGATGCATTTTGCTGATTCAGAAAGCGCAATCCTAAGCCTACCTATGAAGATTTTATCGAGCTAAGGATTACATATTAAGCACTGAGTGGGCTAAAACTCAGTGCTTTTGCATTCGTACTAAGGATAAAAACTCAGCATTAACGATATAAACACGCCGGTGATGATCAGCTGCACAAGGCAAAAGCCCATGATGTCTTTTGCTTTTAAGCCAGCAATAGCAAGTACGGGGAGTGCCCAGAACGGCTGAATTAGGTTAGTCCAGGCATCGCCCCATGCAACGGCCATTGCAACACGTGGCATATCAGCGCCAAGTGTTTGTGCTGCAGGAATGACAATTGGCGCTTGCACTGCCCATTGGCCGCCGCCTGATGGAACAAAGATATTCACAAACCCGGCACTTAAAAAACTCCAAAAAGGCAGCGTTTCGGCTGTTGCAATGGCAATAAATCCTTCAGAGATTTGTTGAGCAAGTCCCGTTTTTACCATAATCGCCATGATCCCTGCATAAAACGGAAATTGAATCACTATGCCAGCGCCGCTGGGGATTGCTTGCTGTAAGCTTCGGAGTAAATTATGTGGTGTTTGATGCAGTAAAATTGCGCTAAATAAGAAAATAGCGATCACGCTATTTAAATTTAAGCCGCCTCCGCTTAGCACAAAATAATAGAATAAATAGCCAAAGCCAACGGCCCCTATCCCCATTCCTAATAAACGACTATGCTCTATTACTTCGGCAGGGCGGGTAGGTATTGCTATTTGCTTAGTTTCATCATCAAGCTTTGCGGGGTCAACATAGACGCTGTCTTTCTCGTTTGGCAGCATGTAGCGATTTACCAGCGGCATGATAATAAACAAGCCCACAACAATAGCGATATTAAATGCGGAAAAAATTGTCTCCTCGGTGCCTATAATACCAATGCTTTGCTGTGCAAAATGGCCGTCGGTCGCGATTGTCAGCGGCACTGAACCGGCTAAGCCACCATGCCAAACAATAAAGCCTGAATAGGCACTGGCTACTAACAAACGGTAATCAACACGGGTTTGTTTTGCAATTACTTTGGCGAACAAAGCGCCTATGACTAAGCCAAAGCCCCAGTTTAGCCAGCTCGCTAATAAAGAAACGAGCGTCACGAGTATAATTGCTTTGGCTGGGGTATTTGCTAGTGTTGCAAGTTTATTGAGTATGCTGCGCATGACTGGAGTACTCGCTAACATGTAGCCTGTAAGCAGTACTAGCAGCATTTGCATAGCAAATTGTAATAGGTTCCAAAATCCACCACCCCAAGCCGCGAGCACTTGTGTGGGCGTTGACGGTGTAAAGAGACTCGCAACGATAAAGCTCAGCAAGGTGAGTAATATAACAAATACAAACGGGTCGGGTAGGTAACGCTCTACTAGTTTAGTGAATGGTTTGGCAACGCGATTTAGCATAGTTTTTATTGTTGTCGTCGAATCGATAAAGCCAATAAATCATGAATAACGATGATTGGCAAATTGCGACGTCGTTGCTTTAGCTTATATTAATAAAACAAATGTTAAAAACGATTACTGAGCATCTTGTTCTAGCACGGCTTTTAAGCGGGCTTGTACTTCTTCCACTAACAAAATTGGCTGGAACTTTGATAAAAAGGCATTACAACCAACCTTCTCAACCAGGGCTTGATTAAAGCTACCACTGAGTGATGTGTTAAGCACGATATGTAAGTTCTTCATTCGGCTGTCGTTGCGAATTTCGTGGGTTAAACGGTAGCCATCCATTGCTGGCATTTCTGCATCGGTGATCACCATAAGTAATTCTTTTTCGACGTCTTTGCCCTGATCAGCCCAGCCTTTTAACATTTCGAGTGCTTCAAGTCCGTTACGAGCAGGAATAATTTCGATGCCGAGTTGCGATAAAGTATCGCTTACTTGTTTGCGAGCCGTTGGTGAATCATCAGCATGAAGAATTTTGCGGCCTGCAAATTCGTTCACGATACTCTTATCAAGAATATCTTCAGAAATATGTACTTCGTACTCAACGATTTCGGCGAGCACTTTTTCTACATCGATTATTTCAACCAGTTGCTCTTGGCCATCGCGTTTCACCTTCGTTAAGGCTGTTAGGTAATGATTTTTACCAATCGCAGTTGGTGGCGGCATAATGTCTGACCATGTCATATTAATGATTTGATCAACCTTGCCAATTAAAAAGCCTTGTACGGTACGATTGTATTCAGTGATAACGAGGTTTGTATCTTCAATGTGTTTAGCTTCAGGCATGTTAATCGCTCTCCGTAAATCAATCACAGGAATTGACTCACCGCGAATATCAACTACACCTGACACTTTCGGGTGTGCGTGAGGAATTTTGCTGATATGAGGCAGTTTAACGACTTCTTTTACTTTAAAGACATTAAGAGCAAATAAATGGCGACTGTGGAGGTAAAATAGTAAAAGCTCTAAGCGGTTTTCACCGACTAGTTGCGTACGCTTATCAACTGAAGCAAGAACACCTGACATATTTCACCCAAAACAACTAATACAGAGATATTATAGTCTACTATTATTTTTCATCGACATGCATTAGTAATTTCAATCTGTTGCCAAAGAGCAAGCATTCCAGTACCGTATCGTTAATTTCCACCACTGTAAATTGCAAGGATTATGCACTATTTATTAAATCGTATAGTGGTACTTATCCGCAGTCATATTGATCAAGTAAGTTGGCAGGCTGTGGTGGTTACCACGCTTTTGCATATGCTACTTATATGGTGGCTGCTTATGCTTGCAGGAGAGCAAGCTTTAACACCACTAAGTACCTACGTTTATTATTATGTTGTAACAACATCAACAGTTGGCTATGGCGATTTTAGTGCCAGTACTGAGCTTGGTCGCTGGATTGTTGCATTACTACAAATACCTTTTGGTTTAGCATTATTTGGCGTTCTGTTAGGAAAAACAGGGCAAACAGTAACTTACTTAATCAGGCGCGCTATGACGGGTGATAAAAGCTTCGCACATATAAACAATCACATTATTATTTTTGGTTGGCACGATACTCGTACTAAGAAGATGGTTGACTATATTCTAGCCGATCAAAAACGCTTAGATCGTCGTATTCTATTGGCAGTTACTGAACAAATGGAGCATCCATTTTTAACAAATCCGATGGTTGATTTTGCACGCCTAAGTAGCTTTACCGACTTAGATGAGTTGCAAAGAATCGCAATTGAACGCGCCGATAAAATTATTATTGATGGCCAAGATGATGACCAAACGTTTACTACGGCACTGCGCATAAGTAAGTTGGTAAATAAGGATTGTCATATTAGCGCGCATTTTACTGACGAAACCAAAATCGAAATGCTACATGAGCTCTGTCATAATGTTGAATGCAGTAGTGCCAAGTCAGCCGAAATCTTAGTGCGTTCAATGCAAGATCCAGGTTCGAGCCGTGTGCAAGAAGAGTTGTTATCAACACTTCATGGTGATACTCAGTTTAGTTTGCCTATTCCAAAAGGCGTGCAAGCAATGGAGTT
The DNA here is from genome assembly GCF_021532595.1 of Pseudoalteromonas sp. OFAV1. Lineage (NCBI taxonomy): Bacteria > Pseudomonadati > Pseudomonadota > Gammaproteobacteria > Alteromonadales > Pseudoalteromonadaceae > Pseudoalteromonas > Pseudoalteromonas sp. OFAV1. The sequence continues at coordinate 2,761 of NZ_JAKGBG010000055.1, read as the reverse complement.
TGGCAAGCTGTTTCATCACTTTAAATACAGCCACGATGCTATATTACTGGGTGTAGCACATAATTTAAGTGCAAAAAACATGGATTTAAATCCGCCACTTGACTATGTAGTCAGTGAAGGAGATATTTTGCATTATATTGCTGCGGAGCGTGTTTTGAGTGACGAAGTTGATTGGTCAGCGTTGGTATAGTACCAATCCGCAATAATACTTTTAATTAAGCGAATTGGTATTTATGAATGAAGTTGCGTTTTTAATTATTGTTTTAAGTGCCTACATTTTACCTGTGGTCATTGTGCTCAATAGTAAACGCACTCAAGGCCACGAAAAGAATGCTTGGTTAATTGGTATCATTTTCTTTTCGTGGTTAGCTTTGGTGATGTATTTAACTATTGTCCCTAAACACGGGCGGGTCAAAAAACACCGTAAAATAAAAATGAAGGGTTAACTTACAGCTACAGTCTCACTTCAACTGTTTCAATTTATGATCTATCAATGGGTCATCAGGTGAAAGTTGCTGCGCCACCTCTAAAATCTTTATTGCATCGTTTGGGTGTTCATCCTGATGCTTGATTGCGACATCAATCAGCGGCTGAACATCAATTGTGCCATTTTGCTCTTGAATATGCTCTGCTTTTTCTTCAGTCAAAATTGTGTGCGCCTTACTAAGTAAGGCTAAGCGGTGTGCCGAACCGTTGTTGGCTTTATTGAGCCGACGATAATAGTCTTCTTTAAAACGTAACGTTTTTGTCTGCTGTCGAAATTGAGCAATATCGACTTGCTGGTGGCTAATAAAATCAACAGCAACATCTTTATAAAAACCAAATTTATTCAAGTACGTAGCATGAACGCTGTGACCCATACCGAACACCCGTAAATGGGTGAGTTGTGGGTAGCGTTTAGCATGAGCTCGGTCGATACGATTGGTTGGATCGTAGATGATATAGCCTTTAGCATGACCTAGGTCTAAATCGTGATAATCACCGTTCCAGTCAAATTTTTGTGCGATATCTGTGCTTGAGCGGTCATCCCATGGGGCTTTGTTTTTATTTTTTGTGCTGACAGGATGAAATAACAAGACTTTATCAAGCTTTAATAGATTGGCAAATGCGCCAACAGCAAAGCCACCACGACTCAAGCCATATCCTAATCGTTCTTTAAATCCGCCAATCAATGGCGCTAACTGCTCAATAAAAAACAATAGGTTGCGGTGTCTAAACCAGTTACTAATGCCTAAATGTTGGAAGGCAATTACATTCACATCTTGTTTTTTCGCAAGTTTATAGGCCCAAGGCGAAAAATCATCTGTGAGATCATGTTCTTGGTAGTTGGTTCCCGCTGGTGAGAAGGTGAATAGCAGAGGTTTATTTGCGTCGATGATATGGTACTTCACATATACATCACCGAGTAAGTCACCACCGGTAAATGGGACTCGGCTTTGTTGTTGCTCATGTGGGAGATGGGTCCACTCATCTAACCAATATAATAATTTCATACATCCCCCAAGATACCTCTAAAATAAAGGGACAGAATTATAGCAAAAATCACTGCTCATTAAAAATGCACGCCTTTTTAATGTGTTATGTTTCGCTCATAGCTATAATCTGTTGCCAATCATGTTCAGTTACTGGAATCACAGATAATCGACCGCCTTTTTTAAGGGCTATTTCGGTAATGGACTCATTGGCTTTAATTGCTTGTAGGCTAACAAGCTTTTTAAGGTGAGATTTATAAGTAACATCGACCACAAACCAGCGCGGGTTATCAGCAGTTGCTTTAGCGTCGTAGTAATCGCTATTTAGATCAAATTGAGTTGGGTCGGCATAGGCTTCACGACTGACCGTGGCTATTCCTGCGACACCTACATGTTTACAACTTGAATGATAAATCATTACCAAGTCGCCTTGTTTAATGCCATCGCGTAGAAAGTTTCGCGCTTGATAATTGCGCACGCCATCCCACATAGAGGTTTGCATAGGTGCGTTTTTTAAATCATCAATTGAAAATGCATCAGGTTCGGTTTTAAAAAGCCAATAAGCCATAATGGGGTGCTCTTACAAAGATTTACTTCCAATTAGTCTATAGTATCATTAAACGCTTGTCGGGATTGAGGATAAATAAATGAGCCAAGTATTAGATGACTTACTGTCATTAATGTCGTTAGAAGAGATTGAGCAAGGCTTGTATCGCGGGCAAAGCCAAGATTTAGGGTTTAGAGCTGTTTTCGGTGGCCAAGTAATGGGGCAAGCCTTGTCGGCAGCCAAAGAAACATTGCCTGAAGGGCGTATAGTTCATTCACTGCATTCTTATTTTTTACGTCCAGGTGATGCGAGCAAACCAATCGTTTACGATGTAGAAAATATTCGTGATGGTAAGAGCTTTAGTACCCGCCGTGTAAAAGCTATTCAATATGGTAAGCCGATTTTTTACATGACTGCTTCGTTTCAAGGTGAAGAGGACGGCTTATCACACCAAGCGCAGATGCCCGATGTCCCACAGCCTGAAGAATTAAAGTCATCGCTTGAGTTTTACCAAGCGAATGCTGAACTTATTCCTGAACCAATTCGCAATAAGTTTATTCGTGAAGTGCCAATTGAAATGCGCCCAGTGACCTTTCATAACCCATTTAAACCACAAGTAATGGAACCCGTTAAGCATATTTGGTTTAAAGCCAATGGTGAGATGCCTGACGATCAGCGTATTCATAACTACTTACTTGCGTATGCGTCTGACTTTGAGTTTTTACCAACGGCATTACAGCCG
>NZ_JAKGBG010000054.1:0-30760 GCF_021532595.1 Pseudoalteromonas sp. OFAV1 | reverse complement strand
CTTCATTGCTTCTTTAATTGTTTCAGTTTCGAACCCAAGTTGATTGCGAGTCCTTGATACATCCTTGTAAATCGAATGTGAAGTTGCATTTATCTTGTTATTCAAAAATGTATCATGAGCTAAGCGAAGTAAACCTTCAGGAGAGTTTTTAATGCTTGATATTCCGTAAGCAGATAAAAGTTTACTCACATTTGAATCTATAATATTTTTCCAAGCACTTTTTGTAAGTTTGTTATCTTGAAGTTTGATGGTATCAAAATTTTTCCCAATAATTTTACCGAATTGACGAATTGTAAATGTATCAATTAAGTCATGAATGTAATCAGTTCTCTTTTGGAGTAGTTTGTCTTTTCTATAAGATAACCTCTCTAACCAGCATGAAGTAAAGTAAGGTTTATTGTTTTTATAGTCAAAGCAGTCAAGCATAGCCATAAAAATGTCAATAATTTTTATCTGCTTGTAAGTACCACCTACATGCCTGATTCGTAAAGAGTGGTTAGTAATAAATTCAAGAGGCAGCGCGTTGATGGTTAGTTTTCTGTTGAGATTAAAGTTTGAATCTGGGCTCACAAATATAAAGGTGTCGTTAGTAATTTTATGCGGTATAAATCCGTCATTTTGAAAATCCTTATCTTCTCCAAATAAATTCAAGTATCTGGCTGTCATTAAGGCATCCATATATGGCTTATAAATATCTGCTGTTAGAATTTCGGGGTGATTGATCACCAAAGGCTTCAAAGCTTCAACAAAAAAAGATGGAATCACATAATTAGGATCTTGAGACTGAGGCATCTGATTGATCAGAGGAAATTTTTTGGTGATGATTGGCATAATATGTTTAATAATCCCTGCATGGAGATGAGAAAGCGATATGCTCGATTCTTCATTAAATTTCTTAATTATAATTTCACTTAACTGATGCATAGAAATATCTCAATACTATTACTTAGGATAATAATAACACAAAGAGACATAGAATTCCATTTTTATTACATGTAATAAAAATAGAGTTCTGTTTTATTTTTATAGCATAAGTTGTTGATTTAAATAGCTATGGGCTTACTAAATTTATTTTGATCTAGGTTTTTAATTCTTGGAAGAGTTGTTGATGACATTATAGTTTTATGGAATGGCACCTAATCGAAATTTCAATTAGGTGCCATTTTGCTTAAGAAGCGAATGGATACTTAATAGCAGGGTGATAGTTATCGTAGCCGGTTACTTTAAAGCCATCAACATTTTGAAGTGCATCAATGTCGGCAACTGACTTAACATTAGGATCAAGAATTAGCTTGGTATTGTTTGTCAAAATTGGCTCACGACTCAGCTGCTCTTCCATCAGTTCAAATTGATTTTCATAGATGTGCGCGTTAGTCATGTGCAGTCGAGCTCTTTTAGGATTTTTGTTGGTAAGAAAAGCCATAAACTCGAGGGCAAAGTGTGTCTGTTGGAGGTTTGTCACAGTCCCGATCGCCCAATCTGCGGATCTCTGGTACGCTTCTAGGTACAAGTCATCACCCTGTAATGCAAAATTAAGCGTATGTAAACAAGGTCGAAGAGCTCCTAAATGGAACATGCCGGGATGCCAGTAAGTGATAATTTCACCTCTATCGTCCAGATTTTGCTTAATATTATTAACGATTTTATTTAGTAGGTCGATTTTACCACCACCAACTACTGGGAAGTTACGCGCTACAGCACCGTAAATTTGACCACAATCATTTTCACCCTTTCTGACAGGGTTCTCTAGCCAAGCTTTCGTTTCATTAGCATTTGCATACCAAGTTGGGGCACCTAGTTTTGCAAAGTCTTCAGCATTGGTTAACCCTTTCATATAACCTAAGAATTCAGCAATAGGGGAACGTGTAGGAGCCTTTCGTGTACTGATAGTAGGGTATGGGCCATTTTCGACATCAAGTACGACAGTACGGCCTATTAAAGATTTAGTTCGAATACCTGTTCGTTCATTAAGGCTAATATGGCCATTATCCATAATATCTCTGGCGATTTCCAAGTATTGTAATTCAGGGTGTAGTACTGTCATATAAACCTCTTAAGATTGGTTATCTAAAATTCGTAATAATATTTAACAATATCATTGATTGTTTCGAAACTCATGGCATTCTCGTCATGAATCTCAATGCCTAACTTATTTTCTACCTGAAGTAAAAAGCTTACATAGTCAATTTCTGTAGTAAATACATCGGTAATTAATGAGTCTAATGAAACAGATTCACTGTATTTACTTAAAGTGACAAGTAAAAATTTTTTGATACTTTCGTTTGAAATTTTTTTCATACAATGGTCTAAAGTCTTATTAACAGCAAATAGTTTAGAAATTGCTCTTTATTTGGGGTTATTTGTGAGCAATCAGGTTAACTTAAGGCACAAAGCTTAAGGGCTTGGGGTTAACCCGATACTATTTTAAAAAGAAATATTTTACATAAAATCACGCAAGACGTAAATATGTAAACTAACCTAGAGTGTAGACTAGAGTGGAACTGATAGGTTGTTACGACTTACCTTTAAATAGATAGCGAGCATCAATAATCGTGCATTTTCTTTCATTGAATGAGTTTTCGTCACCCTTAAGGTACGGAGTGATTTCGCCTAACGAGATTGAAAACCCCAAAACAGAGTTGAGTCCGATACCCATTTTAAATAAAGACTCACCGGCGGAATATTTCAGGCCAGAGCGAAGTAGTTTCTGCTCAATAGAACCTGTTGTTTGTGCATTGGCGGTCAAAATACGCAAGCTAGTGCTTTTCAAATCATTTAAATTAATTTCATTATTCATCTTAAATTTCTCAAACAAAAACCCTCGCTTTTAACGAGGGTGTAAATCTTATTAGGTCGTATTATACAGAAAAAAAGATAATAATCAATACTTGATATATTAAAAGGACTGTCCATTAAAGGTGTACTTACCTTGCATGACGTCGAGTGTGTGACGTTTAAGAATAGGGCATTTAATTTTAGGTAATATGTTCAATGGCTTGGTTCCTGAGTGAAACAAGAATGCAGCATAACTTTCTGGACTAAGTTCTTTAAAATCTAAGTCTAAAGTGAAAACATAAAGCAGAAAAAGTTTGTTATCCTCAATGTAAGCTGAGTATGAAACATACAAGAATATTTCTTTGTATAGTTCTGCCAAATGATGATTTAATTTCTCAGATTTTAAGTTGTTGAGTATTTTGTTAAATGAATCCTGATAATCGGCAGATTGTAAGCAAGCGCTGATTAGCATGCTGTATGGCTTTTTGTACTGAAGTTGTCTTTTGATCAAGGAGCTGATCATTGATTCGTCAGGCCCATTTAGTGCGCTGACTAACTTATTGCGAATTTTAAGATGTTTTTGTAGAAATTGCACCGGCTGACATTCTCCTAAGTCCCTAGGTTTAAGTTAACAGCTAAACAGAGAATGTCAAATCCCGGTACGGGCTTAAATGTCGTTAAGAAACGATTTAGACTTACGGAATGAGAATTCATCCTGAGAGTAATGAACAGTTTTCCTTAGACATATTATTGATAGAAATAAACACAATAATGTAAACGTAGTCATATTGTTTTGTATCCAAATAAACTGATAAGGAAGTTCTATAAAGCTTAGGAATGAATTAGCAGAAAATGCCGCGAACATAACGAAGAGCCCCGACGAGAAAAGCATTGAAATGGCTGATTTTACTTGAGCATGCTTCTCTAATTTTAAAAGTTCACCATCTAATGTACCTTTCATCATTCGAATATCTCTTTTGCTTGCCTCATATCCAATTATACGGCGTAAACGGCTAAGTGTGATGTCAGGGCTTTCTCTTTTGTATTTGTGTTCAAACTTTAGCATTCCAGAACGTATGGCTAGACTTTGAATGATAGTTAGAAAAATAAAGACTGCAAAAATCATAGAAACCTCAAAATTAAATTGGAAATCCAAGTCGAACAAAGAAGATGTTTCCGTTTTGGTCAAAAAAGCTTGGAATATACGTAAAATCAACATCAAGCGTATCAAAAAGGGTAACAGTACTCATCAGCATTGGTGTTAAGAGATGCCTGCGTGAAATGTCCGTTTCGTAGTATGAAATGTACTTCTCACCTGTTTGTTGGTCGGTATCAGTTCTATATCTAACGTCCATTGTGCTTCTATAGTGATATGTTGCTCCAACAACGACTGACGCTTCTGTTAAGGGCCACAAAGATTCCGTTTTGTATGGTAATCGAATGCCGGTAGAAAGCATTAATGAATCTTTATTGTTAGAATCCTTCATGTACCATGCTTCACCGCCCACTTCGAAGTTTGTAGAATCAAAGTAGTCGTTAAGCTTAGGGCTTTTCTCCCAGTACTGAATGCCAAGTCCTCTGTGATCTTCATTTGGTTTTGCAATGTTATATACAGTAAAGTCACTGTGTTTTGACCAGCCACCGAACTTGACGCGCCAATGGCTATCTGAAGCAAAAGAAGATGCACTTGATAAAATCATGGCTAAAGCTAAAAGTTTGTTCATAAATATACCTTAAGGTTAGTTATGAGCAGACTTTACAAAAATAGAAATCTTTATAAAAGAAAAATGGCGGTTTTATTTTCGAGCACTTTTCGTTCTCATATTGAATATAAAATATGCTAAGTAAAGACTTATCGAGAAGTAGATCACAGTTACTGCATGAAAGTATTTTTATTGGAATGAAAAAATATATAATGCATATGTGCTTCAGGGAACAACAATAAAAATCACCCTTAAGCCACTAATAATTAAAATAAAAATTCATAATAAGAGCGTAATAATAATAACTAAAAGGCGCCGAGAATGAGCCCATTGCATTTTTGTGATGGGCTATTTTTTTGTCAAATATGCAACTAAATCAAGTTCGTATACCTTCATATCTATTTTAGATCAAAGATTAACAAATGACACATGAGGCGTGATTTTAATTTGGTGCGAAAGGGTAAGTGCCGAGTAGAGAGCAAATGGATTCGAGTTTGTTGGGAAGCTATATACCAAATATATAGCTTCTTCCTTAGAAAGTATTACGAAGCGTTCTTCATTGCTCGGCGAGCTTCAATTTGGCCTTCTCGGTTCTTGATAGTCTGCCTTTTATCATGGTTGTTTTTGCCACGAGCAAGCCAGATTTCAGCTTTCACAAGATGTTTTTCCCAAAATAATTTCTTTAAAACGATTGTCATACCATCTTTATTGACTGCACCAATGAGGTTGTCAATTTCATTGCGATTAAGTAAAAGTTTAATTGTAGGATTAGGATCGGTACACTCAAACCCTTTGTGGTATTCTTCAGCTGTAAGATGAAGGCCATGAACAAAAAGTTCACCATTTTTGTGAGTGATGTACGCGCCGTCACTTGCTGAGATTTTATTTGAGCGAATGCTTTTAACCATCCACCCAGACAGTTTCAGACCGGCCTTATACTTCTTAATAGGACTGAAGTTGAAGCCTGTACTTTTGATGTCAATTATTGATTTACTCATTATATAAACGCCTTAAATGTTTTGATTTATTTTACTATAAAAAGATAGTCAGGTAAAGAGAAAATGCAATAAAAAAGGCCCTTCGAATTAAATCAAAGGGCCGAAATGGTGGAGGATCAAGGAGTCGAACCTTGGTGAAATTCACTTTTGTTTGTTCGGTACTACATGCTTAGTTTCATCTTTGTATTTCACTTAAATAATCCGATGAACAGGATACATCAAGCTAGACCAATCAAATTTTCGCAGGGATACATGATGGCCACATGTTGTCCGTGCTAGCCTCTGTATATGACGCTAAAGCAAATCCCAGAGGCGAGAAATGTATAGCGTTAGCAGCCTAGGCTGCTAAAAGTTGATCGTCGTTTGCGACTATTTAATTACGGCTTTTTTAAGAGGCCAGCCGCACCTCTGCATGCACCTAAAAACTACTTGTAAACCTGCAAATCCAGATATCCCCCGAATTCGTCTATTCGTTACAAGAATCAGGACACTGCCTGTGTTCTCAGAATGTAGAGCCATTATTACAGTTATAATTTAATATGTCAACTATTAAGATAAAGAAAATTAAAAAAGATAATTTCCAACTGATTTTGTTAAATATACTGACCTAATTTTTCAATTTTGATAGAATGTCAAAAAATTCTAAGGTTCCTTATAATGAAAAAAACTCTCTTAGCATCTCTATGTGTTTTGTCATTGCCGGTTTCTGCTAGTCTACCCGGTATGGATAACAGCATGTCTGTACAGGAAAGGAAAGAAGCTTTTTTTGAAGCGGTATATCAGGAAGCTTTAGGAGCATCAAAGCGTGTTGTTGATGACAAGAATTACTTAAATCAAGATCGAAACCTTAATTCGCTTTGTATTAAATATAAAGTTAAATGCAACTCAGAAACGACGGGTTTGGAATTAGCTAAGAAAGTTGACCTGATTAAACCTTCTCAAATTTTGGCTCAAGCGGCTATTGAATCAGGGTGGGGGACCTCTAGATTCGCATTAGAGGGCAATAATATATTTGGGGTATGGTGTTGGACTGAGGGGTGTGGGTTAAAGCCTAGCGGAGCTCCAGAAGAGTCTAAGTACTGGGTTAAGAGATACAGTAGTATTAAAGAGTCAATTAACGATTATATTCTAAACCTTAACACACATGATGCTTACCAGAAGTTTCGCGACATTCGCTTTAAGTCAGATGATGTTATTGAACAGTTAAACGGGCTGGAAAAATATTCTCAAGAAGAGGGTGAATATATTGCCAAGTTACAGGCCATTATTAAGTACAACAACCTGAAGCAATATGATGAACGATTTGAAATCGATATAAATAACTAACAAACAGTGCCTTTCTTAGGGCTAGAAATAGAGGTTTCTAGCCCTAAGATGATTTAGTCGCCCATATACTCTAGAAGCATTTTGTCTAAAGCTTTTCGAACTCTGTTTGGTAAGTTCGTCTGAAGCGATTTAAATTTAGCTGTCACTCGGTTTTTGGCTTGACGAAGGTTAAACCGACTATCTTGAAGTGTTTTCACTTTTTGTGCCAAACGCTGTTCTTTTTCAAGTTTCGCTTTTGCCTTAGAAAGCTCATCACGAACAACAGCTAAGCGAGCAACTAACTCTTTCTCTTCTTGAGCAAGGTCGCTATTGTTAATTTCATTGTTTATTTGGGTTTCAGTCGATTTAACGACCTTATTGCTCTCGTTATACTCTGATTCTACAGCTGCCAAGCTATCAAACTGTTCAGCCATTTTGCTCTTGATAGAATCAAAAGAAGTAGAGGTAAGCTCTTGAACATCTTGATGCTCACTTAGGAATAAGCCTTTGAATGCTTGGATAACTTGAAATTCATTTTGACCAACAATTTCCTTGTTGAATCGATTTAGTTGTTCTTTAAATTCTAAGTAAGTTAGCGTTCTGCCATAAATGATTTTTGCATTATCTTCAGACTTAATACTTTCTAATTCATTTTTGCGTTCACTACTTGCAAATTTATGGTCATAGGCGGTTAGAGATGTTTCAGGCTTATAAGAAGGCGTAACTGTCCATTCTTCCTGTAAGCGGTCAATATAGTCAAAAGCAAAACCAATAGAAGCTCTGGTATCATTAATACGAGAGAAAATCATTAAATGATCTGAAGAAATTTTCTCATTATTATGGCCAGCAATAAAGTGCTCCGAAAAATTATTTACGAGCAAAGTTTCGCGCATTTGTTTAATAGGTTGCTTTAAAAATTTTAACGGAGTAACAGACATGGCTTCCTGACCTTCTTTTTATTTAGTATGTACATTATACATCAGTTGTGGTTAATTGCAACATAAAAAGATAAAGGTTTGAGTAATAAAAGGCAGTCACAACTCAAACCGTCCAATATTCGTCGATCTGAAAAAGTTAGACTAATGTCTCGACTTTTTATTTGCTTAAAAACAGATAAAAAGGAAAAATAAAACAAAAAATGGAAAAATACAATGCAAAATACGAATACGAACCCCTCGAGTAGCTTAACTGTGTTTATTTATAAATCATCGGTTGTCTTAGGTGCGTTAATAGGTATAGTTGGCGGAACTTTAGGTGTGATCTCCTACTTAGATTCAAAGTACCCAAGCAAAAAGGAATTTAACGAGTTATCTATAAGCTATAAGAAAAATAGATTAAGCGATACTATAAGAGCTACGAAACTAAGATTATGGGATCTTCAGGATAGGGTAGGAGTAAACCCTGAAGATATAAGTGCAAAAGAAAATTTAAATGAACTAAAAGTAGATCTTGAACGATATAACGCTGAATATAATGCCTTATTTGATAAACAGTAATGGAAATATATTTATATTTTGATTAAGTTCTTGCCCTAGAATGTACAAAAATCAAGACAAAGCCGAACAAGGAATGCTGAACGGCTTGAGTCACTACTGCCTTTTTGATGTAAGTTAAAACTGGTATAGAGTTAAATGACAGTCAGAGAGTGTATGATGTCATCACTTTGAATAATGCCTCGCATCACTCCCTCGTCATCAATTACTACGACAATGTGGTTCTCGCCATGATCTAACTTATCTACAAGAACTTCTGCTGATGTTGAAATGCTTGTTGCAACGCATGGCTTCATAACTTCTGAAATTAGCGGTATTGCTAATTCTTCGCCACCATTCATTTTGTTAGTTATGTATTCGTAATTTATTTTAACGATATCAGCAAACATTAGAATGCCAATTGGGTAATGTTTATCATTGTGCATTTTCGTAACAACAAGTCGTTTATGGCACCGCGAGGTTAATTTTCGACTTAACTCAGTAATTGGTGTATTAATATCAACTGACTCAATCTCTTGGTTTTGCGGTATAATATCGCCAACTGTCTTGTTCTGTAAGCTAATAAGGCGCTCCATAAACTTATGTTGACTAGCGCGGATCAGTCCTTCTTTCTTTGCAATCGATAAAACACTTAAAAGTTCAGAGTCAGAAAGTTTTTCTACATCTTTGTTGCTTAGAACACCTCGCATTAAATAAAGAACCGGTGCTGAAATGACTGATACGAATGGCTTCAAAATCCAATAAGTGCAAATAATCATCATGCCACAGTTTTTAATGATTAGTTCAGGCTTTTTACTGGCAAACAGTTTTGCAGCTAATGTTGCAATCCAAAGTGTTAGCAGAGATGTTGCACAGGTAGCTGTAAGGTACAGCCAAGACTCACCACCAAGTTCTGATATAAGTAGTGCTGAAAGGATCATTGCGCCAACGTAATCTACTAAAAAGTTCGTGATCATAATTAACGAAGCTGCACTATCTTTTCGTTTTTCAAAAAATGCAAGGTATACACGTTCTTGAGAAAGAAGTTCAAGGTTACGTGAATTTATAGTTAAAATAGAAACTTCAAATAGCGACAATAGTGTCGAAACAGCAAGCAATAATGAATACAGTAGAATAACGTCTGTCACAGATTAAACCTCATAAGATAATTTAACACTATTGTATCAATAAAAAGATACTATGGCAATATATCCTTATCTTTTAATGTTAGAATATCTTCCTTAGTAAGAATAATGGCCCCAGTTCCTTGCAATAGAATGTAGAAATCTAATATCGAGTGGTTAATATTCTTATCTGTAAGAGTGTCAAAGAACTTGTTGTCTCTGTAAGGGTTATATGTAATTCGTGTACCAATATCTGATGGAATTGATAAAGGTTTCGTATAGGCGTCACATAAGATACCTCTTACAAATGCATGCACATGCTTGCGCTTCTCTTTTAAAACTCTTTGACGGCCGGATTCTAGCACTATGAGCTGAGGTGATGACAAGAGGATTGACTTAGAGTATCCAGACACTTTACCAGCTAGTTCTCCTGCTCTTTGTCTGATGGTAAACATACTTGGCTTATGCAGGTTTCTATATATATCGACACGGTCATTACGTTTAGTCACTCGAAATGTATTGTTTTTAGCGTTGATAAGACAGGAAAAAGAAGATTTTTCGTTTAAAAATAGAGATTGTTGTGCTCGCATAAAAAAGCCTTTTTTCTTAATTATGCGAGAGTAGGTATGTATGTGAAGTTTTATTTGTCCAAATTAAAAGATAACTCACACAATTAATCTTCACCGTGTTCCCGGATAATCTTTTCATAAATAATAAAAAAGTCATCTAAAAGACATGGAAAAATAAACCCTTCTTTACAGTTTAAAACAACATCTTTCGCTTCATTTGCGTAATTGATAATTCTGTTCTTGGGCCAGTCTATATTTAGAACAAGGATGTCATTAAGATTCTCTGTTTTATCACATACCTTGATATTAGCCGCTCCAAGCGAGTATTTCTGTGCTCGTTTAGCTCGTACTTTACGTCTAGCTTTTGCATTTTTAATGCTTTTAGATGGGTCTGTAAGTTCGAAAACGAGATCAGCCGTTTTTTCTCCAAAAATATCTCTAATTTCATCAAGATTATGCTTTGTTTTTTCAACGACATCATGAAGTAATGCAGCCTGAACAAAACAACTCATATCTCCCTCACTAACATTACTGTTTTGTAGGGCATGCAATAAGCGTTTAGCCACCTTAATCGGGTGATTTATGTAAGGTACAGTTTTATCGATAGATTTTCTGTATTGCTTATTATGCGCTTTAACAGTAAATGTGAGTGCTTCAAAAAATGAAACGGGAAGTTTGTAAGTCTCCATATGCATCTCAATATAGTTAAGCTTAGTTATTAATGTAACATAAAAAGATATATTTTTCGACATAATTTTAAATTTTCGATTTGTGGTATACTTACTTATAGTAAATAAAATAATAAAGGTAATATATGTCTTACATTAACAATCCATTTAACGCTTCTAATAATGTGATTCTTGCACATGGCGCAGTTGGTAATGAAAGTTTAATTAGTGAACTAAGAGCGGATTTGAGAAAAAGTGTTGATGAAGGTACAGGTAATGCATTTGTAGGAAATATTAAGTTACCAGCAACATTACCTAATCAATTTTTCCCTAATGAGACTATCGATATCGAAAAAACAGCGAAGTGTCTGTTCATTGATAAGGGTAATGACGGTAAGTTAGGATTAGTTTCTGATGGATTTAAAAGTCATGAATTAATGGTTATTGATTTAAATAAGTTAAATAAAGAGCCGTTAATTACACATAAAATGGATCTTGGCGATTTAGATGCAAAGCAAGCAATGATTGATTTTAGAAATGAGCTTAACTTCACTGGTAACGCAAATTTTGCAAAAGAGCTCTTTCTTCAGAAGGCGAGAGGCAAAGAAAATGATGTTAATGTCAAAAGAGGCATTGCAGCAATTAATGATCTCCAAATGAGTTATAACGAACTATCAGAACTGATTGATTTACCTTTGTTTGGTTCGGAAAGTATGAATTTAGTCATTGAACAATCAGGAATGACAAATAAAGAGCGTGAAAAAAGTAATGTGTCATCATTACAGTTAGGGACCACTGTAGGGATACTTGAACATAGCTTGGTTAATGCTCAGACTATGGTAGCCACAGTAAAAGAGCTTGCCCAAAAAGATCCTGAAGCGCTAAAAGACATTAAAGTAGAGGGTGACCTGTTTAGTTTTACGAATGCTGAAGTGGTAAAAGTAGCACCTCAAATTAGAGAGGTAAGTCACCTAATTAAGAATGGCTACATGATCGGTGCAAGCGAGCAAGATGGTGACCTGAACTTAACGATTTACAATAAGAACAAAGAACCTATGGTTGAAATCATGGCTGCTCTAAAAGTAAATAATGTTTACGGCGACTTGAAAGAAAGTGTATTAGATCCGTCTGTTGCTATTAAATTTAATATCGCAGGCAAAGAAAAAACTCAGATGCCACCAGCATTTGCAGAACTTGTTCGAGCGCTTGCCGGTTCGGATGATGCATTACCATTAAAAGTATTTTCAAGTGACTCTAAGGAGAATCAAACGTTACCTTTGATGAGTAAAGCTGGTGAATCGGTAAGAATGGGTAAACCTGCAATTGCTGTTATCAATGATAAGGGGCCGAGTTCGTCTTTAACAGAATGGATGCAAAGCTATTTGTCAGATGCTATGAGCGATATTCAAGAGTATGCAAAAGTTTCTTCAATATTTAATAGAAAATCAGAAGATTTGTGGTTAGAATCGCAATTAAGTATGTAATGTATTAATTGTAATAAGGTAGTTTTATGAATAATGATCTGCATAGTTTGAGAAACGTTTTTTTATTCATTGTGACCATTTTCGCTGGACTATTCGTTGTGGTTGTCGGTGGGCTTATATGCGTGGCATTTTACCTGATTGAGTTTTTAATCAATAAAACGAAGTGTATTGATATGACATCGTTTATGAAATGTTCTCGTGATATCCAGTTGATGGATTCATTCAAGAGGAAAGCCGATCTTAGAATTGAACACAAAAAGTACAACTAATAAAAAGCCTGCACACTTATTTAATGTGCAGGCTTTAAGTTAATTTTTATCAAACAATGATAAGCGACTGTCGATTCTATCCATTGTTTCTTGATATTCATTTTGTTTTTTTTCTCTAAGAATACCGGCCTGTTCTTTAACCAGTTTCCCAAACTCATGTAAAGGTAGAAAATTATAGTAGCTGTCAGACATGAAACGCTTTACATCTTCATTAAAAAAGTCAGATTCACATTGACCTACAGTAATTGAAAAATTATCACTATTGCGAAGTGAAGAAATATTAAAATTATTACTTATGTGCTTAGTAATTGTTTTACGGGCAATTTCTTTATCAACTTCTTTGAAACTTTTAGGTTTTGTAAGTTGAAGTAAAGTATGTGCGCAGAGAAGGGCCATTTCTTTGATAGCTGAATCACATGTACAACGGTAACCTGCATCAATATAGTCACGAAAGTTGTGAGACTTTTGGTAAAACTCTTTTTGGATAGGTTTTGCCTTTTCACCACAGTGAAGGCAATAATGTCCACTACCAAAAGAAAAAGTCGAACTAGATAGAGAATTAAGTTCTGTACTGCTGTAATGCTTTTCTCCTTTGCTACCGAAAGTTGACACATTGAAAATAGAGTTAAGTTGATCCATTTGGTTTGCCTTAAAATGTTGTTGTACGGCACCTAAAAATAGGTGCCGTATACTAGAAAGCTAGTTATTTTTGAATTTTAAGCGTTTCTCGGTCTGTTAATTCATCTAAAGTTAAATCAAACCCGTTAAAGAAATTTGAGACTAAGTATTTAACTTCTGGACTCTTTGAACAATATTCATCAACAGAGGCTCTAAGTCGTTTGTGAGCAACAACAAATTCGCGGTTATTATGATGAGAATACTCAGCTATTGTCTTTAGGTATGCTGCAATAATGTCCGCTGCTTTAATGAAGAATTTCTTATCATTATCTACATTGTCTTGAATGATAATTTTAGAGAAGTAATCTTGAAGCTCATCTGTTGTTGATTCAACAAATCGCTTTTCTGCAACATATTCAAGTGCTTTTAGGGCTTTTGTTACAGAAGGGTCAATATACTTAACGGTTGTAGGAATGTCGGACACAAGTAATTCACCAGCTTCATGGTAAAGACCTAGCGTTGTTAGCTCATGTTCATTGATATACAAGCTTGGATCATCGTTACCGCCAAATACTTCATTACGAATAACGCCTAGCTTGTGAGCAATAGCAGCAACCATAAAACTGTGACTAGAAAGGTCTAAGTCGAATGATGTACGATTGTCAATTAGGCCCCAACGCTTAATAATTGGAAAACGACGTAACCACCCAAGAAAGTTTTGACTCATATCACATACCTTATTAAATATTATCTATAGTTAAATAATACCTAAAATTAACTATAAAGTAAACAATTAAAGCAAAAAAAGATAATTAGAATGTAAACTCAGATGCCATATGAGTTTCTTTCTCGGTTGAACTTTCAGGCAAACTATTTAAGTTAAGTTGTAGCGTATTTTTGACGGGTTTAAACGACTTTCTATGCAGAGGTGTCGCGCCAAATTTAGCAAGCTCCTGTTTATGTTTTGCGGTGCCATAACCTTTATGAGAAGCGAAATCAAAATTAGGATACAACTCTGCGGCCTTTGTGATCTCTCGGTCGTGGTATACTTTGGCAAGAATAGATGCTGCACTAGCACAATCAATCGTATCATCCGCCTTGATAACGGCACGAGTAGGTATGTTAACTCCAGAAGGCACACGGTCACCGTCAACGATTGCGTTTGTTGCTTTAGTGAGAGAGTTGATTGCTCGGACCATTCCCTCCATTCGACAGTTTAAAATGTTGCTGCGATCTATTTCTTCAGGTGTGACAGTAATGATTTGAAATTCTAATGCATTAGCACAAATTTCGTCATAAAGGCGCTCACGTGTTTCAGGAGATAGTTTTTTAGAGTCACCCAATCCTAAAATAGGCTTGTTTGGATCAAGGACGCATGAAGCTACGATTAAATTTCCGGCCCAAGTCCCGGCACCGGCCTCATCAACGCCAGCTGTGAGGTTCTGTAATTCGTTAGGGTTATTTAGCATTTTTAACCTCTTCTCGCTTAATGATGACATCTAAAGTTTCTTTGATTTCATTTTTGACATCAGGATAAGGCCTGTCTGTATTGATTACAAAGAAGTAATCTGGATTTTCTTCTGCTTGTTTGAGGTATCCCATACGTGCCTTATTTTGAAAATCGATAGCCTCGTGCTCAATACGGTCGCTTTCTGTACGTTTATCCTTTGCAATCCTTTCAAGGCCAATCTCAGGGGCGATATCAAGAATAATCGTGTAGTAATCAGATAGGCCGTCTAAGGCAATATCACTTACTTTCTTAATAGTGTCTAAAGGAAGGCCTCTAGCATAACCTTGGAATGCTAGAGATGAACTGATGAACCTGTCTGAGATTACTACTTTATCAGCTTCTAGAGCTGGTTTAATCACCTCTGAGACATTTTGTGCGCGAGATGCCGAAAATAGAAGTAGCTCACTTATGTCAGATATGCAGTTATTATCATTACTAAGAACAAGGTTTCGTACTTTCTCGCCGAGGAGGGTTCCACCGGGTTCTCGTGTTAGGACCACGCTTTTACCGGTCATTTCTATGATATGATTTTTAATAATTTCAATTGCACCGCTTTTTCCGCTGCCATTCATTCCGTCAATAACAATAAACATAAACTGTCTCATCTACTTAATATACATTCATTATATAAAAACTAGGTTCTATATGCAACAAGAAAAGATATTTCAGGTAAATATTTACATATTTTAAGCATGATGATAAACAATGAATGCTAAATTAAATAAATACGGTGCTTTGATATGTTATACATAGATGAAAAAAACGGATTAGTTAGAGCTGTTATACAGTTATCTAGTGGGGTTTTGAAAGAATTTGCTAATCCTTTAGCGGTAGATGTAAAGACCGATTATATACAAGTGAGAAAGCCAAACTACAGAGTTGAAAAGTTTAAAACTAGTGATGTTTTGTTTTACCAGCTGGCCTTTAGCAAAGCTAAAGAATGTGTGTGTGCTCCATTAAGTTTAATTAATGAGGAATTACTTAAGTCATGTGATTCTGATAGTTATCATGGTCGCTTAATTAATTATTCGTTTTGCGAAAATATTAACTGCCAAGTAACAGATGCATCATTTATGTACCGCAGTGAAAGTGGGGAGCATGCATATTGGAGCAGTGAGTGTCAGTTGTTCACGTATATAAGTGACAAATGGAATAAATCAGCAATAGAAAATCCGCTTAAATAAGCGGATTTGAACTGAGGAGGTAAAATATGAAATTAAATTCGAGATGTTTTGAGTTACTTTAAGTGAATTTTAAAAAAATCAAAGCAACTAAAAAGAACCAAGAACATCATGAGCTTACCAATAAAATTTTGTTACTTACATAACGAATAACAAATAATGAGAGGTATTTAGTAATATCGCTACTAAATTATCTTTTTATGTGATAAACTGCTCATTAAATTACCAACAGGGTTTACGTTATGTCATCTAGTTCTAAGAACCAAAAAAGTCACCTTACACCATTAGAGCATATCGAGAATATGATATGGAAAAGTGATGTGCCATTTGATAAAAAATTAGATAACTATTCAAGCCTTTACCAGCTACCAAATACAGATAGTGCAATAGAGCATATTGTTGGGTGTATGTTAGATTATGTATTGGGCACATCTTTAACCGTAAATTTAGACAAAGACATTGATGCGGCTGCTAAATTTACCTACAAGACACGTTTTCTTCTCTTACTAGCTGATGCATACTCTGACAAACGTACCTTTTCAGGATTTATTGATAATGCAATCCAGCGATGTAATGGATACGACTTTATATCAGGGAAGGGTGATATGATGTCTCTTAATCTAAAGAAAGAGGTAGCATTCTTCTCATATCTTACAGGCGCGGATGTAGACTCAGTTGTAGTGCGAGACAGGGTTGAAAGTGGTGTATATATTGCGACTGATCTTACTTTCTTAATGAGATTGATCGCAATAAAAAATGCGGCTAATGACTCCTTGATCGTAAAGTATTTAAATAGTGGAAGAGCAATCTATGAAAAAACCTATGTTTTGAATGTTATAGGCAAGACATTCAGTGACATTATGAGATTAAAGGGAGTTACGCCAAAGAAACGAAGTGATATCTTGAAATCCTTAGCATAGAAAACATGCAAGTGAACAACTTTTATGGGCATAATGGTGCCATAAATGATTATTAATGAGAGTTATGTCATAAAAGTTGATTTGCATACAAAACTTGACATACTGAGTTGTAATTCGATGATAGAGTGGCCCTGTTTTAAAGTAAAATAAGGTTGTATTATCAATGAAAACAAAACTAATTTTAGGTTTAATGTTAGCAGCAAGTGCTGCATTTTCAGTAAATGCTCAAAATAATGAAATGGCCCAAGAACAAGTAAAAGAGTCTGTTGCTGTTGAAGAGGTCAAAGCTGCTGAAATGGAGCAGGGCCGCGAGGTAAAAAAAGAAGCTTATATGAAAGTGCAAACGCTACCAGCGCGTCTTACACGTGAACAGCGAAAGCAACTCTTTATGAAAGACATGCAGCTGTCAGAAGATCAATATAAGCAACTAAAAGCTGTACAAGAAAAATATAGAAATGAAGTTAAGGCTTATGCAAAAACCTTACAAGAGCAAATGTCAACAGAGCTCAAATCATTTCTAAGTGAAGACCAAGTCAATAAACTACTTTCAAAAAGACACCCAACAAGAATTCGATAAATCCGATCGACACTTCATGTCTTAGATACCTATAGAGTTTGCAATAAAGTTATGCTCTCTATAGGTTTTTTATTACCACTGATAACTTTTAAAGTAATGAAATTTTAACCTAAAAATGGTTGCTAGATTTATTATTAAATATATAATCCGTTCTCCAATTTTAGTAAGAATTTATAAGATGTTTCTAGATTTTGATTTGCAATACTGGCTGAAGCTTTATCCTTGGTTAATTAACATATTTTCTATTTCGTGCGCATATTTGCTCAGCAATAATAAGGTGGTTATCGGCCGGGTGTTGGGTTGCTTTGCAGCAACTAACTGGATTGCGTTTGGATTTTTGTCAGAGCAATATGCATTCATAGCTGCAAATATCATATTTTTATGGATTTATATTAGCGCAATAGTTAAGTTTTCATCTAAAAGGGATAGCTATAAGAAATCGCATGAAGAACAGCGCGAAGAGATTGCGAGATTAAGGCGAAAACTAAATAAAGATACCATAAAAGCCGAGCAATTCTATAGCAAGAAACAGAATGACTTAATATCGTTATCAAATTCGGTAATCAAGCAAATGGAACAAATTAAGTTAGAAGTAAAAAAATAAGGGCCGATGTGAAGATTTGTACTTAACATGGAACGATAGCCAACACTTAATAAAAAGTGCTGGCTTCTCTAAGTTCATCATCTAAACTTTGATCCCATGCAAAATCGACATTAAATTTCCCTGTTCGATATAGAGTGAATTTTGCTCGATTCCAATTATTTTCACCTCTTTCCGTAGTTATTTTATGCAAATTCTCAAAAGCCTCGAATGTTTTAAAACTGATATCAAAGTCATAATCAACAACAGAGTCATTATCTTCCTTGTATACACATTTGAATCTACCAGCACCTTCAGATAGCTCACAGTCTATACTGGCGACAGCCCAATCATTTTCTATTGTATTAGATATGTTATGTGCTATCTTTGCGTAAATGTCATCTATAGTCATTTCAGTTTGAACTCCCGTTTTATATTTTATTATTCATCTATCCTATAGTATAACATAACCGGGATAATTAATTACCGACTTGATCTGAGATGGTCTTTTAACTGTCAGTAGGCGAATGCCAGCTTAATAACTCGTTTAGTGTCATCATCTAGGTCCAGTCTTAATAGCTGCATGGGGGTAGATTTGTAGATATTACAAAGGAATTTAATATGTTTAGGCTCTTTGGATAAACTTAAGAAATCCGTTAGCTCATAGTCTCTCTTCATAATGTAAAGTGCGCATTTTCCTTTGACTAGTTCTTCATCATTTTCCTGAATTTGGTTTTTACCGTCAGAAATGAAATCCTGAAATGCATGCTCAAAAATATCGCCGGGGGAAGTGTCGCGATCAAAAAACTCAGAGGCAATGCCTTTTTCAAGTAGCAATGTGGTGCATAAGTTATTTTCATTGATGATACAATTATGTAAAAGCTGAGATGAGTCAATCTTATCTTGATCAAAATAAGAAAACATGAAATTCATAACATCAGGCGAATCCGAGTAGAGTGAAATAGTTTCCAGACAATTTTTATTAAACGAGTCTTTAATAGTAGGTGAAATACCCTTATCTAAAAGATACTTAATTATCTCTAAATTACCATTAGCGCAAGCCGTGTGAATTAGGTTCGCTTGCTGTTTTTCATTTAGGTTAAATGAAGCACCAATACTTTCGAGTGTTGTGATATTTTCAAGTTTATTACTTAAAACAGCATAGAACAGAATGGTATCTCCACCCGTATTTTGACTCTCAATAGAGATCCCTGCTTCAATCAATTTGACAGAAATTCCAATTTCATTCCGTTCAGCAAATAACATGGCTAAGTTAGTGCCAGCATCAAATGTAAGTTCTTGTATAGAATTTATTTTACCTATAATGCTCAACATGACCTTATCTTTCTGTAAAGCATCAAGGAAATCAAAATTAACGACATTAAATAGGAAGTTTGCAGCCACTAAATAATCATTAATTTCACAATCGGCAATAGAAGTCAGCAAAAGCTTTTTCCGTTCATCTTCTGGAGTTTCAGTGTTGTATAGTTCAAAAAGAAGTTGAGATAATTGAGATGAATTCATACTTATAATGCCCTTTATTTTTTTATAATTTTACAGAGTTAAAGAAATAATTTCAATATATTTTAAGCAAAAAAAAGATAAAAAAACCCTGCTTTACGATGAGCAGGGTTTTTGGTTATTACCCGTTATTACGGGTAACTCTCAGAATGAATTACTTCGAAATTTGTTGACGAACACGCCACAGGGCATCTACGAAATTATTGAAGTCTTTGTCTTCCTTGTATTCGTCTGAAGTTAAAACATCACACGTTGAAAGGACAACATTTTGGCGTTCTTTTTCAAACTCAGAGTCAGTTGCCCATGTAAGGAAGTAAGATAGCATATAAGCAACAACTTCACGGTTATGTTCAG
The DNA here is from genome assembly GCF_021532595.1 of Pseudoalteromonas sp. OFAV1. Classification (NCBI taxonomy): domain Bacteria; kingdom Pseudomonadati; phylum Pseudomonadota; class Gammaproteobacteria; order Alteromonadales; family Pseudoalteromonadaceae; genus Pseudoalteromonas; species Pseudoalteromonas sp. OFAV1. Next base: position 11,132 of record NZ_JAKGBG010000054.1, on the reverse strand, counting down.
CAATTAAGCGAGTGCGGTTAAGCATCGTCGTTACGATTTGAAAGCATTTATCAGGGTTATCAAGATTCTGTTCTAGCAGTTTTACACCGTAGTTACGCAATGCGAAAACTACCGCGATACAACCTGAAAGCATTTGCTTTTTCTCTGCTGGTACAGATTCCCATGTAGCGGCATCTTGAAATAGTTCTTCTGCCGTTGGATATACATTAAAGTTATCAGCATATTGTTTGAATGCAGCACCGGCTTTTTTACCGATGAATGATGATGCATACTGTAGAACAGTTTTAAACAAGAAGTTAGGCGAAAACGCTTTATAACCGCCGAGTTTAGTTAATGCTAAGCCAAGTCGAGTATAGTCACGAGGAGAAGGTGTCTTGCCGCTTTCATCAGTTGTATTTTCACAATCTACTTCTGGAGCAAAGAAATCAGGGAAATCTTTTAAGAAGCCCACAACAACCGGATCAACATCTTGGTTTGAGTCTAGGTTAAGCCAATAATCAAAATCAGGTTCAAAATCAATTAGTAATGAGCGACCAAGAAGTGCTTTAGACCACTCAACAGCGTATGAACCATCTGAAGTGCCATTACCAGTAAGGATGATTAGTACATTTCGGCCTAATTTTTCATTTGCGATAACACCAAACTGAACAATTTCAAGAATTGCAGACTGTAATTGTGGATCACCAAGGGTTACGTCATCAAAGATTAGGACACCAAAATCATCACCAATGTTACGCTCTAGTAAAGGTTCAACTACCGACTCTGACAGAGCTTGCTCAACACGGAAAACTTCTTTTTCAACCTGCTGCTCATTATTATTTTCATCAAGAACCAGTTCACCTTTTTCATTTCGAAGAGAAACCATTACAACATCTCGAACAGGTAGCGGATAAGCACCAAAAGATTCAGGAGTCTTGGTTGCCATAGGGATTCGCACATGATTATTTCGGATAATCGAGTTTGCAATATGTGTTTTACCGATGCCCGGACGACCTTGAATGATAAGAGCCGACAAACGACCTTCTTCTGTGTAAGGAATTTGATTTAAGATGTCGTAATTTACTTTGTTCATAATTAAACCTTTCTGAGAGTTGTTTTATGCTGTTTTCAGTTTATGAGTTAAGTATATTGCAATACGTTGTGTATTGCAATAGTTTTTACAAAAAAAAGATATTAAAGAATCATCTCCATATGATCGCCCCATTTTGTTGTTGGAGGTTTAACACCTTTTGGTGTTACCCATGCTGTAGAAGTACGCATTTTAGCCTGCTTTTCAGGTACATCAATGTAACCATCTGTAATGCAAATAATAGGTGCTTGAGCATTATTGTTATATAACGCATCTTTCCAAATATAATCAAAAGCATCCCTAAAATCTGAGCCGCCGCCACCTAAAGCTTTTAGGTTTTTTTGAGCAATTACTTTTTGTACTTGATCAAAATCTAAATCTTCTTTTACTTCGGTATCACACATGATAATTCTGACGCGATAACCGCCGTTGTTAACGAGGTTTTTAATGATGCCAAGAGCGCCCTTAACTAGATCAAAACCTTCTGGATCCCACATAGAACCACTTGTATCAAGTAATAGATATAAGCTTGGCTGCGATCCACGTTTACCCGGTAGTGGAAACATATTAGGCTGAAATAGGTTTCTGCGGTTTGGTTTAGCATAAGTACGTCTTGTTTTTGCGCCAAACTTACCAAAAAAACGTTGTAACATTTTTTTGAACGATAACTTAGGGTTTAGAATACCTTCAATTTCAGTTACCATCCAGCTAGGTAAGTTACCTTTACCTGAGCGGTTATTTTCAACATAAGCCTGCTCAAGAGTATCCCGCCAGCGAGCTTTTGCATTTTCTCGTTTTTCGCGTAGCTCATTTTCGGTTGGGCGGTTACCAGACTCGCCGTAGAACTCTCTTTCAATAGCATCAATGATATCTTGATTGATATCACCCTCAAGATTATATTCATTGCCTTGAGGTGTTAAATCACTTTGTTGACCGTCTTGCTGGCTGTCTTGAGGGTTACCTTGTTGACCGCCTTGCTGGTTATCTTGAGGGTTACCTTGTTGACCGCCTTGCTGGTTGTCTTGAGGGTTGCCTTGTTGACCGCCTTGCTGGCTGTCTTGAGGGTTGCCTTGTTGACCGTCTTGCGGGTTACCTTTTTGCTTTTTCTGTTTATCCTCTTCGAGAATAAAATAGATTTCTTCGGCACTAAGATTACGAAACTTTTCGTTTAGAAGAACTCCTTTAGGTAACTTAAATAATTTACCACCTTCATCCTTGATGACAAGATTAATAGCGTAGTCATGAGCTCGGTTTGCTGTATCAAGATCGCGACCTTGAAAGCGGCCAAAAAAGTCTAGAGCTGGGTGCAAACCTTCATGAGCTAGTACACCACATACTTCTTCAAAATCTAATTGATGCACATAGCTAGGATTGTACATACAAAGACCTGTAGGTGTTACCGCTAGTGTGCGAACAATGTGTTGCATGTGCTGCGGAGCAGGGATCATTTGTAAGTCTTGGGCAATAATTCCGAAAAAAGGCGATTCATCGCGCATAAGTACTCGAGCAATTGCGATTTGATCTTGTACTTTTTTCAATTGTTCGTTACTTAGATTTTCATTTTCCATGGTAGAGAGCCTTAAATGATGTTGATGTATGTATATTATCAAGTTTCAAGGTTAAATGCAACATAAAAAGATAAAGTGATTTAGTTCTTTGAACTTTAAAAAAGTTAAGGTATATATACATTAGATATTAACTGATCTTTGATGTAGAGGTGTTTATGCATATCCTATTTTTGATTATTTCGGCGGGTTCTGGGATTATGTTTGCAATCCTGCAAATGTACAGTAAGACGTTAAATGAAGAAAATAAAATTCCATTCTGGAAAGGTCTGCTTTATTCTATTTTCTGGCCTGTTACAGCTTACCGATTTTTCTCTAATAAAGAAAATAAAGGTAAATTTAGAAAAACGTGCAGTGAAATTTTACGACAACCAATGGATTAATTTTTAATTCGGTAATGTATATAAAATAAAAGCCACTATGTGGCTTTTATTGTTATGAGAGCGTTAGTTCATGTTAGCCCAAAAAGTAGGGTTTTGGATCGTCGCATTTTGTAGATCAAATTGCCCCATGCTATTTAAACCAACGATTTCTATTTCCCATTGCTCTCGGACTAGATATAGTTGAGTATCGCTCGTAGTCTTAGAGGACTTATTTGAAGGTCTTTTCGTCTTAGGTATAGGCCTCCAAACGACACCATCAAAACCCATTTTGTTGTTGGCTTGAGACATGATAAATGTAGAGTCTTTGTGTTAAGTATGTGTTCATTTTATAGTAAAAATGGGTCAAACTCAAGCGCGTAAATTACCCAAGCAGCAAGTATTATTGGCGGACCAAAAGGGATTTTATTGTTCTTGGTTTTAAATGCTAGCTGTAAAGTAAGTACATAAAACACACCTATTATCGATGAGACAGCTAATAGATTTATGAGACTAGAATAGCCTAGTATGGCACCAAGAAGAGCAAATAATTTGAAGTCACCAAATCCAATCGCATGTACGCCTCTCGCTAATTTATGAGCGTAAGAAATAGAATACAAGAATAGGAACCCGGCTAAAGCGCTAAAGGCTGTGTTTACAATGTTTTCAGGAGTAAATATAAGGCAATGAATAAAGACAACTGATATTAGTGGGTAGATTAAAGCGTCAGGTAGTAACATCGTGCGATGATCTATAACTGCTAATAGAAATAAGCCCATTGAAAGCAATGTAAAAAACCAATCTTCAGTTAAAAGGTACGTTGTTGTGGAGCTTGAAATGAATAGTATCTCGATGAATAAGATAAACCAGCTGTTTGTTTGATTGCCGATCTTACAGTTTTTAAAATACGAAAGTATCGAAGGGAAAAAAGGCATATTCTGTAATATGCATGGAATGCGGGTGTCAAAAGGACTAGTAAAAAAATGGTCGCTTATGTCGAGTATTCGGTTTGGTAAATTGAACATCAGTCTGATTATGATAGGGCAGAGTAGTAATGACACTGTAAAGAAAAGTAGAGTAATATTCATAGTTGTTTGTACGTTGATGAGTTAATTTAGAAAAAATCGCCACTAATAGGACTTAGGGCGATTTTAATTAGGTATTAGAGTGTTCAAGGCGTAAGGCCATTGTCATCATTTTCTTTTACGACTTTCATTTTCTTTTGATTCTTCAATTCAGGCCCATCGAGCAAGAAAGACACTGCTTTTTCGGCTTCAGAACAAGCTTTGTGTAAGATCTTACAGTCACCATTGTTTAAGTTGTCAGCTAATAAGCTATGCCAGCTCTTAATGTATGAAGCATGGTTTTGTAAGTTATCAATAGTAATTGGCTTAGTGCCCAGCTCAATCGCCATAAAAACGCCGCCCAGCTCTGCTACAAGCTCTTCGTAAGCTCTTACCTCATCAGACATTCCATAATCCCTGACAGACTCTCTATCGAGCCTATGAGAAGCTCCTGTTGCATGTGTCAATTCATGAAACAATGTATGATAGTAACGTGCATTATCTTCGTACATGTTTTTAGGTGGCATACAAATTTTGTCTAAGCTTGGCTTAAAACAAGGTGTTTTTGTCATTGGCGAGTGTTCAACTTTAACACCGAGACGATCAATCATCTTTTTAACCGCAGTTGCGATAATAACGTCATCGTTTTGGTTGTTTAACATATCTTTATTGATTGTCTTCTCAACCATGTTTCTTTTTTCAAGCCATGCTTGAGGAATTTTTTCTTGATCTAATTGCTCAAATCCAAAAATGGCGGTATCTCGGAGGAACCAATTTTGCTTTAACTTCTCGTCCTTCACTTCTTGGGGCGTTGGCATAGTTCGCTTTTTACCATTCTCAATTACAAACCAAGGTTTACCATCGGCATCTTTTGTTAAGCAACCCCAGTATGTAACGTGGCCTACACTTTTCTGACCGGATAAAGGGCTTTTTTCAATAAGGTCTTTATCTTTTCTGTTTAGTCCTGCAACGTTTAACGCCTGATTGTACGTAATGAAAAAGTTACTTTTAAAGTCATTTTCCATACTGATACATAATAGATTGATGACGTTAAATCCTTTGTAACGTTTGCCGGTATTGAAATTCGCTGGAGAAGGTGAACCTAGCCCTTCAAGGCGTCCTTTTGACCAAGGGAGTGTTCCTTTGTCCATGATAGTAACCAGATTACGAAGAGTTTCTTCGTACATATTGCGTTTATCTGCTTTCTTTGCGTATCGTTTACCGGCCATAACTTTACCTTATAATTATTCTGCTTCGTCTAGTGAGACTGGGTCGTTAACACCATCATATTCAGGGAACATTTTGGCTTCTTCTTCAGTAACAGAAGAAAGGAATGTTTTCTGAACGCTTGGATCAAACTCATCATCTAACTGTTCATTTGAATTGTTATTCATAAAAATACCTCTTACTAAAATTATTATATCATAAGCATTAAAATTAGATCCTATCATTGATAGGATCTAAGGGTAAGTATTAATAGAATTATCTAAACTTTGTAGGTAGATAATCCAAATTGCCGTAATGTTCTAGGCGTGTACCCGTATAAAAATTTGACCATGAGTTGACATTAGATACATCCCAGCTAGTCAGATCAAGGTTCATATAGACGCTATCTTGAAACATTCCATCCATTGATGTCGCGCTTGATACGTTCCAACCGCTAAGAGTATTAAGCTCATCTTCTTCAAAAATACCGGTTGAACCTTTAAACATATTGTTGAAATTTTTAACTGAAGATACATTCCAATTTGCAAGATCAAGATTACTTGATGTTGCTGCATTAGCTTCGCTAAACATACCTTCTACATTTTCCAGAGAACCCCAGTTAACGTTTTGTAATGTTGGATCTAGAGTGTATGATCGAGCAAACATCTCAGAGGCATCTTTTACTGTAGATAGGTTCCAGTTATTTAGATTAAAAGTACCACCTTCATAAATATCTCTAAACATGCCGCTCACGCTCGTAGAGCCAGTTAAATCCCAGCCGCTTAAGTCCCAATAGCCATCATTACGAGTACTTGTATATAACGACTCACTGAACATACCGTCAGCTTCTTTTAGATTAGCAAATCTCCAGTTTGGGATGTCACCACTGAACTTAGCTTGAAAGAACATGAATTTGGTATTCTCTACTCGGCTCATGTCCCAGTTAGATAGATCGCCGGAATAATTTGAATACCTGAACGCATTTTCCATATTAGTTATGTTCGATGTATCCCATCCATTGACACTTAGAGAATCATGCGGGGAATAACTTGATGTTGCGTAGAAGATATCTTTGATGTTGGTTAGGTTTGAAGTGTTCCAAGAGTCTAAGTTCTGATTAAAGCTAGCGGCGCCCATAAACGTGCCTTCCATGGTTCTCACTTGAGAAGTATTCCAAGAGCTAATATCAGCATTAAATGCATAGTTAGCTTTAAAAGCATGCTTCATGTTAGTTACTTTAGATGTGTCCCAATTACTAAGCTCTGTATTCGTGTATATGCTTGCAGACATAAAGTAATCATCTGGTGTACCTGAACCACCAAAAATACCCTCCATTGATGTCAAACTAGCAGTGTTCCAATCATTCAGAGTATGAGGGTATACTGCATCAAAAAACATATAATCCATTGTTTGTACATTAGAAACATCCCATTTAGTTAAGCCTGATGCCATAGATTGGGTGCCATAAAACATGTAAGCCATGTTTGTTACCTTAGATACGTTCCAATTATTAATACTTGGCGCTCCTTCTTCTTCATAAGGTGCTGGTGCGCAACCGCTACAAAAATTAGTCGCGTTATAGAACATACCTTCCATTGTTGTTACGTTTGATGTGTTCCAAGTATCAATTCTCTGATCAAAGGTGGCGTTATCCTTAAATAGCCAACTCATATCTGTAATGGCGATTGTACAGACATTTGAGACATCATCACCGACGGCAATCATAGCATCTAGTTCGCCTCGTGTAATTGCAGGTCTTCCATCCGAACATTCAGTCGGCAAGTCTTCAGTTGTATCAGTACCATCAGAAGGATCGGTTTCACTGGCCATAAATGGGAATCTGTAGGTAAAACCATTCTTATCTGTTGTTAAGTTATTAATATTTGCGCTTGCCATTACTGGAATTAGTGACGCAAGTAATACCGTTTTTTTAAACATAACCACCTCAATTTTATAGTAAATAGTATTGAAGCACATTCTAAATGATGTAAATCCTGTACCTGTGTGCAATGTTTAGAAAGTGTGATATATTTCTGAGAATAGGTATAAGTAGAATATCATATGAGATTGTTTTTTATGAAAAAGGTTGTAATTAATGATATTGGGGACAAGAATTTTCAAATAGATGACATACTAACTGATATTGAAAAAAAAGTCAGAGTTTTAGGTTCTGATGTAACGGAATTTTCTGACTACTTAAAGACAATATTGTTAGAATGTGAGATTGAAATAGAAGATGCCGTGGCGAAAGTTCTTTATGAATTATACATAAATCAAAAATGCAGCCTGATTGTCAGTATTTTTGAAGATATAAATGTTGACTGTAAATGCTTTACTCAAAAGTTCTTTTATTTAAACGTAATTGAAAATGATGTGAGCCCAGAATTAGAAATTCTTATTTCTTCAGTTTTACAATTAATAAAACACTCGAAGGAAGAACAAGATTCATTCAAAAGTTGGGTTATATCACTATTAATAATTGAACAGAAGTTCGATATGGTTTTAGCATTATTAAGCACATTTTCTGAGTTTGAATTTCAAATGGATATTGAAAACTCACCACGCTTATTGTTAGGGCTAAAGAAAAGCGAAACTAAACTCAGCGAGTTTTTACAGTTCATAAAAACCTTACCAAGCTTTGTGGGGCCGGGTGTAACTATGTTATGTACGGTTTATTTAAAAAGTGATGGTCGCAGTGTTCTTCTCTCCGATTTATCGACATTTCCTTTGTGGCAAAGACAATATATCTTAACAAGTATGCATAAATACTATTCGTCAGCCTTAATAGGCTGACTTAGAAAGTAAGTATCTTTTAGCTTCAGGGCTGAGTTCTGATACCTGAAGGGCTTCTGTCATGCTTAGCTCAAAAATGTCGAGCCATAAATCGAATTCTTTATGATCATTTAAGTGCAGGGCTACTTCACCTTTACCTGCGTTTAGGAGAGTATTTAAGGCATAGACAGCATAGTCATGATCCTTTGAAGTTCCTGAGTAATCTACAAGGAATTCTACTAATAACTTTATTTCACTTTTCGATTTCAAGGAGAAATCGTTATTAGCATCGTTTGAAATTAAAGACATCAACCCATTGACTCTTTTAAGTTTCAAAAGGGGAGGTTTTCTATCTAAGTAACCTTTGACTATTTTTTCACAGAATATACGAACAAGCTCATCTATATCATAAGTCTCATTTTTGTTGTGCTCAATAAACATATAGAATACTTGAAGAATAAACTTTTCAGAAACAGCCGGGTTAAAAAGTTCTTCAGCATTTTCTTCGTTTGCATTTGGTGTAGCTGATATGCATATGGGAATAAGATCAGATGAATAAACGTCTAAAAATTCATTCTTTGAATTTTTATAAAGGTTATCAATCACAATTTGTGCATACTGTAAGTGATATTCAAAAGGGACCTCGCAAAGGATTGCGAAATCTGTAAGGATATTTTCTTTAGTCTTAAATTTATCAGCTAGGTACTCATAGAGAAATGAATTTGGCGGTATAAATTCATACTCTGAAAAGAGTAGCGAAGATTGCATTTTATTCATTGAAACGAACTTCAAAAACTTAATACCGACTTCGTAATCTTGATTTAATAATGTAATTACAAAAAGTCCGCCCACGGTGTTCTGGTTAGAAAAGGAGTAGTGTGGTGTACGTAAGAGGTTTTCAAACTGCTCGCACAAAAACTCTAGTTTTTCAGTGCTTGTATCAAGAGACAAGTAGTGTTCTACAGTAGGTACTAATTCATGTGTCTTTATAAGACTGTGCTCGACTATACTATAGAAATGCTTAGCGTCGTAGGAAGATTCTCTCAGGACTTCTTCTAAACATACTGTATTTCCACCGATACATGCATAAATATACTTGGAGCAAAATGATGAGATAAGATTATATGCCTTAGATGGAACGTTAGGCTCATCTCTCATCTGGTTATACAATACAATTAGCTTTTTACCTGTGCTGGTGGCTTTTATGTAGGTAGCACAAAGTGTAGAAAAAAAAGTTTTGATATCATCTGTTTTAAATACAGCTTCGCAAATTGTTACCCCTTTCTCTTTTGCCTTTTTCTTAGATTTTGCGTAAAAGGTGCATTCTATTCTGTCAGTTGAATTATGAACATCAGAAAAGCTCACATAAAGTGTCGGGCTTTTTAGCCTCGTAATTCGTCGAACTACTTCTTGTTGCTCATTATTAATTTGTGAGTGAAATATGTGGACCATGTGAAAATTCTATCTATTGTCGTTTTAACATACTATCGTCTCAATACCTTTTTGTCAAAAAAAAGATATTGAAAATAAAGCGTAAAATTAAATGCATTTTATCAAATTTTAATGTAACCTCCGCCCGTAATCTTAAATTGAATTAAGTTTTCTATAATAGCATTAGGAATTAAAATGAAAAAATCACTTTTATCTTCGGTATTACTTCTTTCGTTAACTACTACAAGCGCATTTGCAGCTGTTCATAAAACTAACCACTACAGACATCAGGAACACAGTGTTGATACAACATTAGAGCTAGGCTTATCACTTTATGATTTAGATGATCAGAAGAGTGAGAATGGTTATTTTTTAAAAGTAGAACACGGTATTGAAGGTGCTCTTGGCGCTGAAGGTGAAATCGAAAATATTAGCTTAGATGGTGAAGATCTAACACAATACCGACTAGCCGCGAATTACCTTGTAGAATTAGCTCCTTACAATCTATATTTAAAGCCGTCACTTGGATTAATGCATAGCAATGGCATTGAAAGTGAAACAGGTGCGAGTGCTGAGTTTGTGCTTGGGAGTGGTAAAGTTGTTCACAATACAAAGCTGGAGTTATCAGTACGCTATGACGATCTGAAAGGTAAGTCACTTTCAGATGAATTACGTGTTGGCTTAGAAATGAATTATGAATACGCGAAGAAAAATTATTTAACTTTAGCTGTTGAAGACTTAAGTTACGGCACAAGTATTTCTGCGGGTATTGGCTTTAAATTCTAGGCTGGCATCAAGACAGGTTAACTGATAATGGCCCAAAATCATTTTTGGGCCATATTTTAACTATTTAAGAAATTTGAGTAGCTGCTCTTTATTTTTGCTCAAAAATTCAGTTACTTTTTGTACAGTATCCTTTTCCCCATGAATTTCAATAAAGTCAACTGCGCCATCAATTACATCCAAATCAATTGTTGAAGATGCGCGATTATCAAGTACGTGCATTTCCCTTTCATTAACCGCCGATAACGAGAAGAAGTCACGATAAAGTTCAGAGTTTTTAAGTAAGTTAAGTTTATGCTTTAAAGTAAGTAAAAAGATTTCTTTATGATCTGGAGTCATGTAATCAGGGACAGGTTTGCCCATAACTATTTTGTACATTATCTCAATTAGCGTATCTCGATCTTGACTATCAAGACTAAGATTACTTTCATCTAAACTGTACATAGAGAAGCTATTCCATTGGTATACTATATTATGCAATAAGAGAGACAAGTTCTCTAATGTAAGGTTAATTGAAAATCTAATTTGATAAAATTTCAACGTTACATTTTTTGCATGATCAGAAGCATCTTGGAATGTTGTTGGCTTGAAATCAGTCATATTATTGTCCTTGCTCTAAAATATGAGTCTTTAATTTTTTTAGGGCGTTCTTTTCAATTTGGCGCACCCTTTCAGCACTAACACCAAACTCATCAGCTAGTTCATTTAAATTGCGTTTATCTTCTCTATCAACAAGCCAACGGCTACGAAGCACTTCCTGCTCGCGGCAATTTAGTGTTTTGATTGCTTTATAAATTAAAGTTTTTTGAGACTCTTCTGTTACCGCGCTAAAGAAGTTGTCTTCCGTCTTGTCATTTCCAGATAAGACAATATTTGTACCTGA
>NZ_JAKGBG010000053.1:0-32065 GCF_021532595.1 Pseudoalteromonas sp. OFAV1 | reverse complement strand
ATTTGCTTGGTGACAATAGCGTTTTGGACCCACCTGACCCCATGCCGAACTCAGTAGTGAAACGAAACAGCGCCGATGATAGTGTGGCATTTGCCATGTGAAAGTAGGACATCGCCAGGCTCCAAATAAGAGAAAGCCCGATTCGAAAGAGTCGGGCTTTTTTGCGTTTAAGCTATCCACAAAACGTGCCTTATTCATTCTTTAGGTAGGTTGGGTAGAGCGAAGCGAAACCCAACACGAGTTAGCGAGTTGCTAGTTAGCGAGGGTAAAGTTGAACTGTGGTGTTGTTTAGTACAGAGTCACCCTCTGCAACACCCCCCGTAGGAGGCACTTCAGTGCCGAATTCAGACCAGAACAAACACATTCACGGCTAAAGCCATTCCTACAAGTACACTTTGCTTAGAGCCCCCGGCATAGGAAGACGCAGCACCAAACACCCACACCGAGCGGCTGATCGCTGACGGCTGAAAGCTGATAGCTCTGTGTTGGGTTTCGCTGCGCTCTACCCAACCTACGCCACGCCTTCCAACTTTCCAGTTACTAACAAAAAAGCCCAGCCGGTTTCCCGGCTGGGCTTCTATATCTAGCAATGATGAGATTACTTAATCATGCTGTAGATAAGCGCAAATACGGCTAGAGAGCCTACTGTTAATACGAACAGTGTGCTCAAGCGGTTTCTGTATTTGTGTAAGCTAGGAACCTTATATACGGCAATCATTGGCATGATGAAAAGGATCATGGCGATGATTGGGCCTGATAGCTGATCCATCATGTCTAAAATACTTGGGTTGATCACTGAGCAATACCAAATAGCGAAGAACATGATGACAGTGCCAATCTTATCAACAAGCTTAGGGTTCATATGCGCTTGTTTACTGACTAAGCCGTTGAAGCTTTCACGAGCACCTAAAAAGTGACCTAAGAACGATGAGGTAATTGCGATAAAGGCAACTAATGGCCCTAAGGTCGCAATAAACGAGTTATCAGTAATATTGGCAAGGAATGACAAGATAGATACGTTATCTGCTTTTGCTTGTACCATTTGCTCACTAGAAAGCGACAGCACGCACGAAAAAACAAATAATAAAACAAATACAATTAACAATAAGCTGGTGCGCTTTAGAATTGCTTCTGACTTCATTTTGGCATTATTGCCGTAGTGAGCGCGCTGTACATGCACAAAACTTGATATTGCTGCAGCATGGCTAAATGAGAATACAATGATAGGTATTGATAACCAAAGTGTTTTCATGAATCCTGAAAACTCAGGGACTGATACATCTGGCATTTGCCAGCTTGGGATCAAGTAAATCGATAAGAAGAACAAGATAGCGACGAGAGGATAAACAAGGATTGCAAAAGCACGTAACATGAGAGCTTCGCCACCTAGCATTAAACTGATCATACCGCCAACGAGCACACCAGATAACAGCACGCGTGGTGGTGACTCCATACCTAATTGATTAACGATAAAGCTGTCTACAGTATTGGTTAAGCCAACACCATAAATAAGTAAGATAGGGAAGATAGACAGAAAATACAGTAAAGAAATCAGGCGTCCTGCATTAATGCCAAAGTGTTCTTCTACTACATCGGTAAAGTCTGCTTCAGGCTTTTTTGATGATAAAACAAATCGGGCTAAACCTCTGTGAGCTAAGTAAGTCATCGGAAAAGCAAGGCATGCCATGATAATCAAAGGCCAAAATCCGCCGATGCCGATATTAATTGGTAAGAATAAAATCCCTGCACCGACTGCGGTGCCAAATAAACTTAACACCCATTGGGTGTCATGAAGGTTCCATTTTGAGTTACTACTTGTTGTCGATGCATCATACGGCATAGCATCTTGATGTGTGTTCATTAGCACTCCACTATTAGAATAATAATTGTCGCGCAGCATATAGAAAAGCGATTAAGAATGCATGTTTTAGCGTTGTATTTAGATAACTATGCTGTAAGGAGAGACTTACAAAGGAAGGTGGCAGGGCTTATTTATAAAGCCCTGTTGTGGTATTTATTCTGCTGCTGCAAGTGCGCGAGCTTTAATGTCTGCGGCAAATGCTAAACCTTTCTTAAAACGCGCTTCAGCTGCTGTGATTTCACTTTCATCGCCATTAGCGGCAAGCACTCCTTGTGAAAGGGCTTTATAAAGTGCAGTAATTTGTGCCTCGTAACCGGCTTCAATTGCTTTTTCAACAGTCGTCATGGTTATTCCTTTAATAGATTAAGAGAGCAAAATATTATAGGAACAAGGACTTATTATCTAGGTGGGTTTCACCATTAAGTGGTAGGCGTTAAATCTATAGACTTACTTTGAGATGATAAGAAAGGTGCTGGGTTTCGCTACGCTCAACCCAGCCTACGTTATTTAACGGAACGCTTTTAGTCCTGTAACGCCGATACGACAAAATACGGATTCAGATACTCTTCTTTACTGTTATACAGTAGTGGGCTGCCATCGAGTTTGCTAACCGTTGCGCCTGCTATTTCAGCAATCGCATGACCTGCTCCGGTATCCCACTCACAGGTTGGGCCAAGGCGTGGGTATATATCTGCACTCCCTTCGGCAACAAGGCAAAGTTTTAGTGAGCTGCCCTTTGAAACCATTTCTACATCTTCAAACTGTTTTACGAATTCAGCTAAATCAGGAGAGGGGTGTGAACGACTGCCGACAACACGGATAAGCCCTTTATTTGGTTTACGGGTTACCTTAAGTTCGATACGCTCATCACCTTTATCTTTAAAGGCACCTATTGCTTCTGCAGCAATATACGACACACCTAATGCCGGTGCATCGACAACGGCCAATACCGGTTTACCTTTTTCAATCAAGGCAATGTTTACAGTGAACTCGCCATTCTTTTTAATGAACTCTTTGGTGCCATCAATTGGGTCTACTAACCAGTAGCGTTGCCAAGTTTGACGGATATCCCAGCTAATATCAGCGCTTTCTTCGCTTAGAATTGGTACATCAGGGGTGAGATGTTGTAAGCCATTCACAATCACTTTGTGAGCTGCTAGGTCGGCGTCGGTCACTGGGCTTTCATCAGCTTTGTACTCAACATTAAAGTCCTTTTCGTAAATCCCCATTATTGCACTGCCGGCTTGGCGTGCGAGGAGTAAGATTTCTTCTAGCAGTTCCGTTTGATTCATGACTTAACCTATAATTTGCTGTTGTTTTAAATACGCTACCAGTTCTTGCACCGATTGGTCTAGGCTGTTTTTACTGGTATCGATTTTAATTTCTGGCGATGTAGGGATTTGATAGTCTGAGTCGATACCTGTGAAGTGCTTAATTTCACCTGCACGCGCTTTTTTATAAAGCCCTTTAGGGTCGCGTGTTTCACACACGTCGAGCGGGGTATCTAAAAATACCTCAATAAACTCACCATCCTCTACTAAGTTTCTTACCATATCGCGTTCGCTTTGGAATGGCGAAATAAATGCGGTTAATACCACAAGACCGGCATCGACCATCAGCTTGGCAGTTTCACCTACGCGACGAATGTTTTCCACGCGGTCTTCATCAGTAAAGCCAAGATCTTTACATAAGCCATGACGCACATTGTCGCCATCAAGTAGGTAGGTGTGAACGCCTAACTGGTTTAATGCGCTTTCTAGTGCGTTAGCAACTGTACTTTTGCCTGAACCTGAAAAACCTGTGAACCATAAAATGGCAGGCTTATGCTTTTTTTGCTCACTACGCTGTGATTTGCTAATGGCGTAATTATGCCAAACAATATTTTCATCCATTGTCTTTACTCTCGTTATTGAAATGGGAATACCAGTGGTATGAGTGTTAAAACCGTAATCGAGTAAATAATCGATAAAGGTAAGCCCATGGCAATGTAATCTTTAAGGCGGTAATTTCCCGCGCTGTAAACCATCAAGTTAGTTTGATAACCAAATGGCGAAATGAAGCTCGCTGATGCACCAAATGCAACAGCCATAATAAAAGGCAACGGTGATACATCAAAACCAACGGCGAGTGCATACGCTACCGGAAACGAAAGCGCTGCAGCGGCATTGTTGGTAATGAGTTCGGTAAATAAAACCGTCATTAAGAATATGGCGATAAATGCGCCGTAAGGCCCAAAGTCACCTAATACGTATAACATGGCCGACGAAATTTCACCGGCAAGGCCTGTGCCTATCATGAGTTTGGCAAGGCCAATGGCACTACCGACTACTGCGAGTAACTCTATTGGGAAGCGACGTTTTACTTCACTTAGCTTGATTGTGCCCGTTAGCATTAAACCAATAAGAAGAACGAGTAGGCCTTTTACTAATGGCACTAGGCCAACAATACTTAACCCTAGTACGGTTGCAAAACTTGCCAGCACAATATTTGATTGCTTAGGTTTTAAATGGGTTTGTAAATCAAGGCCTGATATATAAACAAACTCGCGTTTTAAATTGGGCAGCGAGTAAAATGCTTTGCCAGGAGCAAGGATCAAGGAATCACCCGCTTGCAGTTGAACTTTACCTAAGCCACCTTGTAAACGGTCATGGCCGCGGCGAATGGCAATAACGGCTGCATGAAATTGTTCACGAAAGCGAATTTCTTTAATTGTTTTACCAATGTATTTTGATGAATGACTAACAACAACTTCAACTAGGTGCTCAACGTCTTTCTCATGTTTGTCGTGCACAACTTTTAAGCCGTCAAATTGGGTGAGCAGAGGTACTGACTTTATATCACCTACAAACAGCAGTACGTCACCTTCTTTAATAACTTGTTTTGGGGTAACCGCACAAATACGTTTATCACCACGGATTATTTCGGCTAAGAACAAGTCTTTTAATTCACGAAGGCCATTTTCCTCAACACTTTTACCAATTAGTTTAGAGCCTGTTTCGACTTTACCTTCAAGGTAAAAGGGCACCACTTCTTGGTCATTTTTACCGTTATCTGGTAAATACTTGAGCATTACTAAAATAGTGATAAGTCCGACGCTCAATGCGCCTAAACCAATCAAGGTAAAATCAAAAAAACCAAGTGGCTCCATGCCCGCTTCAACGGCAAAGCCATTAACAATTAAATTGGTTGAGGTACCTATCAGGGTGATCGTGCCACCTAAAATGGCAGTGTACGATAAAGGCAACAAAAGCTTAGACGGTGAATGTGTCGGGCTTTCTTTTATTGCACTGATAAGTGATGCTACTACTGCTGTATTATTAGTAAATGATGATAAAAAGGCAGTTGATAAACCCAGTTTAGTTACCGAACTTGTCAGGCTACCTTTCGAAAGAGACTGAGCAAGCTTTTGCACTAACGTGGTTTTTTCTACCGCTATCGAAACGAGTACAAGTAGAATAAGAGTAATTAAAGAAGGATTTGCATAGTTAATTAGCATATCTTCAAGGCTGATCAGCCCAGCTAAATAACTAATACCAATGGCGCCGACAAATAACCATGCAGGTTTTAGTCGAGTGCCAAAAAGGCACCCGACTAATACCAGCATAATGCCTGTTAATACCAGCTGTTGATACATGCTTTTTACTTCCTATAACAGGCGAATGGTGATTATTTAAGCTTAGTTATATCAAGCGCTTGCCAATGAGGGAAGTGCTTGCGTACTAATGCGTTAAATTCAACTTCAAAATCGCTAAAGTTACTTTGTTGCTCTTCGGTGCTAAGTAATTGTTCAATCATACCTGCAGCAACGGTCAGGTTAGATAAGCGATCAATTAGGATAAATGCACCTGTTTCATGGTTGTTATGGTACTCATCAGCCAAAATTGTTTCTGTAAGCTCTAGGGTTACAATGGCAATTTCGTTAAGCTGTAATGAGTCAGCTTGACCATGCTCTAGGGTATTAACATCAATCGTGTGATCGATCTTTCTTACCACTGCCGAGGTATTTTTGCTGCCTAACTTAAAGTTGTAGCTTTTACCTAATACTAACGGTGCTTCATGCATCCATACTAATTTAGCTTGAATACGGTTTGTTACAGTAGCATTTGAGGCTGCAGGTACAATCACATCGCCACGACTGATATCAATTTCGTCGTTTAACGTTAAGGTAATTGCTTGGCCTGCTTCAGCGGTATCTAGGTTACCATCGAAAGTGACAATCTCTTTGATGCTCGAGCTTTTACCCGATGGTAATACTTTCACTGCATCACCCACGCTAAGTTTGCCAGACGTTAAAGTGCCTTGGAAACCTCGGAAGTCTAAGTTTGGGCGTACTACATATTGCACTGGTAAGCGGGCTTCAAACCCGTTATCAATTTCAGCCGCTGGTGAGTCTTCAAGTAACTCCAGCAGTGGCTTTTCTGTGTAATAAGGTGTGTGCTCTGAGCGTGTTACTACGTTGTCACCTTTTAGCGCTGACATCGGCACAAATTTGATATTAGTAACGTTTAGCTGCTCTGCAAACTTAAGGTAGTCGGCTTTGATTTTCTCGTATACCGTTTCATCGAAATCGACGATATCCATCTTATTGATAGCAACAACAAACTGCTTAATACCTAATGAGTCACAGATAAAGCTATGACGCTTAGTTTGTACTTGTACGCCGTAACGAGCGTCAACTAGGATAATCGCCACGTCACTAGTTGATGCGCCGGTCACCATGTTGCGTGTGTATTGCTCATGTCCTGGTGTATCAGCAATAATGAATTTACGTTTTGCTGTAGAGAAGTAACGATAAGCAACGTCAATCGTAATACCTTGCTCACGCTCAGCTTGAAGACCATCTACAAGGAGTGCTAAATCAAGCTCTTCACCGGCATTACCGACTTTTTCATTGTCTTTATGCAGGGCTGCAAGTTGGTCTTCATAAATTTGGTGGCTGTCGTGTAAAAGGCGGCCAATCAGCGTTGATTTACCGTCATCTACACTACCACAAGTCAGCATGCGTAAAAGGCTTTTGTCTTGTTGACGCGCAAGGTAGGCGTCGATGCCTAGCTCTCTTACTTCATTAATCGTGTCGTTTGTTTTAGACATTAGAAATAGCCCTCACGTTTTTTCTTTTCCATTGAACCAGCAGAGTCGTGATCAATCACGCGGCCTTCACGCTCAGAAGAGGTAGAAAGCAGCATCTCTTCAATAATTTCAGTTAAGGTTCCTGCTGTTGATTCCACAGCACCCGTTAGCGGGTAACAACCAAGAGTACGGAAGCGGACCGATTTCATTTGCGGTACTTCACCTTCTTCTAAAGGCATACGCTCGTCATCAACCATAATAAGCGTGCCATTACGCTCAACTACAGGGCGTTCTTTGGCAAGGTAAAGTGGAACCATTTCAATGTTTTCTTGGTAGATGTACTGCCAAATATCAAGCTCAGTCCAGTTAGAAAGCGGGAATACACGAATACTTTCGCCCGGGTTAACTTGGCTGTTATACGTATTCCAAAGCTCTGGACGTTGGTTTTTTGGATCCCATCTGTGGTGTTTGTCACGGAATGAGTAAACACGCTCTTTAGCACGTGATTTCTCTTCGTCACGACGTGCACCACCAAACGCAGCATCAAAGCCGTATTTGTCTAACGCTTGCTTTAAGCCTTGCGTTTTCATGATGTCGGTGTGTTTAGCTGAGCCATGCACAAATGGATTGATATCAATCGCTAAACCTTCTGGGTTTTTATGGACGATTAAATCAAAACCATACTCTTTAGCAAGGCGGTCACGAAACTCAATCATTTCCTTAAACTTCCAGTTGGTATCAACGTGCAAAAGTGGAAATGGAATTTTTGCTGGGTAAAACGCTTTACGCGCTAAGTGTAATAACACTGATGAATCTTTACCGATTGAATAAAGCATCACCGGGTTTTCAAACTCAGCAGCAACTTCGCGCATGATTTTGATACTTTCAGCTTCTAATTGCTGAAGGTGTGTTAAAGCCATTGTTAGTCGTCCTACTAAAATGATTAAAAGTTAAATTAAGCTACGCCAGTTAAAGGCTGGGCAAAGCTGCTGGTTTGCTCGGTTTGACCAAACCATGCAAGTTGATGATGCAATGATGCAACTTCGCCAATAATTAATAAGGCGGGTGAAATAATGCTATGGCGCGAAATCAAATCGGCCAGCTCACCTAATTGCCCTGTAACCACACGTTGTTCTTTACGTGTGCCGTTTTCGATAATGGCTACGGGTGTGTCTGCACCGCGGCCATGTTTTAATAATTGTGCTTGAATATGTGGTGATTTAATCACCCCCATATAAATCGCTAAGGTCTGATTTGGTTTGGCAAGTGACTGCCAATCTAATTCTTGACCATCTTTTTTACAGTGACCCGTTACAAACTGAATGGCTTGGGCATGATCTCTGTGAGTAAGTGGAATGCCAGCATAAGCACTACAACCTGCAGCAGCAGTAATACCCGGTACGATTTGGTAACGTACTTGATTAGCTGCGAGAACTTGCACCTCTTCACCACCACGGCCATAAATAAATGGATCGCCACCTTTAATACGGCATACTTTTTTGCCTTGCTTGGCAAAATCGACCAGCATCTGATTAGTATCTTCTTGTGCAACACTGTGATCGCCTAAACGTTTACCCACGCAAACCAAATCGGCATCACGGCGCACTAAATCCATAATTTCATCAGAAACCAAGTAGTCATATACAACCACGTCGGCTTGTTGCATTAATTGTAGTGCTTTTAGCGTTAATAGCTCAGGGTCGCCAGGACCTGCACCAACAACATACACTTCGCCTTCAGGCTCAGGCTTGGCATCTAACATCTGCTCTAGCTGCGCTGTGGCAGCTTCGGTATTTCCCGCTTGAACTTTGCTCACGACTGATGAATCAAATACGCCTTCCCAAAACTGGCGACGATCGGCAAAGTGTTTAAAGCGTTGTTTTACTTTGTCACGAAAGCTGCCGACTAGACTTGCTAGTGGCCCAATATGCTGTGGAATAAGCGTTTCGAGTTTTTCACGTAAACGACGTGCTAAAACTGGCGCTGTACCGGCGCTTGAAATTGCAATTGTGATCGGGTCACGGTCAACAATTGATGGAAAAATAAAGCTGCACTTAGGTTGGTCATCTACCACGTTTACGAAGATATTGCGTGCATTGGCAAGCTTAAACACCTCCTCATTTACGCTGTCGATATCAGTAGCAGCAATCACTAGCATCTGTTGCTCTAAATACTGCTCTTTGAAAAAGTCGTTAATAAGCGTTACATCACCTTGCTTTGCAAGCTCTTGTAGTTCATCACAAAATGCAGGGGCGACTAAGGTCACGTTGGCGCGGGCTTTTAAAAATGCTCGGCACTTGCGTAACGCAACATCCCCACCGCCGACTACCAGAACAGGCTTGTCGTCTAATTTGGTAAAGATTGGTAAATATTGCACTTTGTCTACACCCCTAAAACACATTGAATAAACTGCTTATTGCAGGTAAGCAGAATATAGTGCTCCATATAAAGTAAAAAATAATTAAAACCAAGTTTATATAGCTAAAAGTTATATATGGTGGTTATGTTTGGCTTAAGGCTTAGTTAACAAGGGATTGCGGCGAGTTACAAGTAAATTAGTTGCCTTATGGTGATTAGTTATGATTTATAGCCGAATGATAAAAATTTGCTACTATAGGTCACTAAGATAGCAACAAAAAAGTAAACGTAATGAATAAAACACAAACAATCGCTGCTCAAGCGGTGGCGCTGATGGACTTAACAACTCTGAATGACACCGACACCACAGAATCAATTAATAACTTGGTTGCTAGTATTGAGCCAAAACTGGGCATCCCTGCGGCGGTTTGTGTGTACAGCCAATTTGTTAGTGACGCTAAACTGGCACTCGCTGAGCGTGAACTTCAGCACGTAAAAGTGGCGACAGTTACAAACTTTCCTGATGGGGAGCAGCCTTTAGAACAAGTGATAAATGAAACACTGTTTGCCATTGAGCGCGGAGCCGACGAAATTGATTTAGTGATCCCCTATAAAGCACTGATTGCCGGTGATGAGCGCAAAGTTTTAGAGTATGTCAAAGCGTCAAAAGAGGCATGTGGCAGCCAAGCGCAACTTAAAGTCATTATCGAAAGTGGCGAATTAACCGATGATCTTATTGCAACGGCAACTAAGCTGGCAATTAATGGCAGTGCTGACTTCGTTAAAACCAGTACCGGTAAAGTGGCTGTTAATGCAACGCTAGCTGCAACAGCCATCATGTTAAATACCATTAAAGCGACTGGTAAAAAGGTTGGTTTTAAGGCTGCTGGGGGAGTCAGAACAGTCACTGATGCTGCTGAGTATTTAGCCTTAGCCGAATCAATCATGGGTGAAGCGTACTTACAGCCAGAGCTATTTCGTTTCGGCGCTTCTGGGTTATTAAGTGATGTATATGCGACATTAAATGAATCGTGAGAGTGAACAAGAAAAAATAGCACTCGAGCATAGTGCGGCAAAGCTATTTTTACGCTGCTACGAAAAGCAGTTTGGTGTAACCATGCGTAATATCTGGCATAACACACCAAGTAAACCAGATGTGAGTTGTTATAAAGGTGATGAACGGCTCGATATTGAAATAGCGCATTTATATGCCAGTGAAACAGAAGCGATGGCGGTGCTAGGTCGCCCGCTGTCTATCTCAATGCAGCGCGATCTCGCTGAAATGGCTTTAGCGCCCAGTAACGAGCGTTTGCACTGTGCTTTGCATCGATTGCTGGCACAAAAAGCTAAGAAACATTACGAGTCTTCGCAGCCTTGGTTATTAATTCGAAATGCCAGTACTATATGGCATTTTGATGATTTTAAGTCAGTACTTACTCACCTTGATGTGCCTAAGCAGCATCCCTTTCAACAAATTTGGTTGTTATGTGATTTTTATCGTGGTGAGTTGTTGCAAGTAGTGTGATATGTAGCAGGTTAGTGTAGTAAAGGCGCCAATAAAAACGGTGATACAGCCAGTGCTAACACTGGCTGTAAGTTTACTCAGTCAAATTTAAACATGCTACCTAAGCTTTCTAAGTGTGACTTGTTGGTTTTGGCAATACACTGTGTATCATCAAGAGATTTTTTAGTTGCTTCATCTGCAAGCCCCGTCACTTTTAGCTTATTTTCTTGCTGATATTCAGTGAGCGCAATCACAGTGGCTTGATCATACTTTACGTCTTCAACGTCAAATTCTTCATAGTGTGGTTGCTGCTTCAAGTAACCTAAACACACTAAATTGAGTCGTGACATCGCCAGGTCTGTTTTTTCATAGTAAGGCATTCTGTGACTCGGAACAGTAACCGATGCTATTGGCGCTTTAGCCGGTGCTGCAGCAGTGGTTACTTTTAGTGGTGCAGGGGCCTTGTAGCCAGCTGCTATGGTGTTGTCGCTATTATAACGATAATAAGTTGTGGGCACTTTTGACTCTAAGAATTCAACGGCTTTTACGATTACTTCGCGCAATGCTTTTTCTTTTGGCGTGTTTGACCAGCCACTTAAATTTCCACCGACAAGTGCACCGCCAAAGTTAGTCGCTGCTGATGTGAAATCGAAGTCTTTACTGCCACCTTCAACGCTGGTTGCGGCTAGAATTCGCGAGGTGCGGGTATCAATTAGGCGTAAATCAATGGCCATGTGTGAGCCTGAGAAACCAGCCGATACTGAACTAAATACATCACCAATAAAACCACCGCTGCCTACACTGGCACCTGAACTATCATCATCGAACTCAGTAACCGCTGCAACTACCACGATTTCGGCACCTTCGATTTCACCATAAGCTGCTCCTGATGCTGCACTTACGCGCCCTGAAACAGCGAGATCTTGCTCAGATAACACCGCATCGAGTGCTTGTCTTTCTAAAACAATAAATCGATTGGTACTGACTAATGCGGTTGTTAATTGATCTGCCATACCTTCACCGATTTCTTTTCGCCACCAACGCGAATCATTTGATTTATCGGTAAAGCGGGCTACAGCGATGCGAGCTTTTGGGCCGTTATATTGTTGCTGTGCGACTTCATTTACATTTGGACTATTTTTATTACTTGTTGATGTCGACGTGCTTTGACATGCACTCAGTGCTGCTGCAAATAACGTTAGCGAGATCGCCTTGTGTGTTTTTGTGAGCATATGATTTTCCTTAACTGATATCTCATGCAGAAAACTGGCTAACAACAATGTGTGAGCTGTTTGAATTTTTATGGATATAAAGTAGGTAAATCAGTGGCTTGTTAATAGTACTCAGACGAAAACTTTATTCACTGACGCGAAAATCTGCTTGTTTTGTATATTTTTCTCGGTATTGCTTTGGTGAGATCCCATATTGCACTTTGAAGCTTCTTGCGAAGTAGCTTTGTGAACTAAAACCGTTATTTTGGGCAACTTGACCTATTGAGTATGAGCTATTAATAAGCTGCTTTGCTGCTAGTTCAATGCGTGTATTACGTAAATAATCTGAAGGAGTGAGGGAGTAGAGTGATTTCATCTTCAGCTGTAAAGCGCGAGTACTCATACACATTGCTGCGGCGAGCTGTTCAACTGAGAATCCTTCATCTTGATAGTGGGTTAATACCACTTGCTTGAGTTTTTCAGTAAAGCAGTAGTCTTTGTTTTGCACTACCATGGTCTCTGTGGGACTCGTTGCTATGGGGGCGGCTAGTTGTGCAGTTAAGTGTTGATTTAATAGCTGGCGTAAACTTATCAGACTTTTAACGCGGCTGATCAAAAGAGTCGGTTCGAAAGGCTTACTCAAAAAGTCATCAGCTAACAAGTCAAGCCCTTTTAAGCGGCTTTGCGTATCTGCTTTTGCAGATAAAAGTAACACTGGGACATGGCTGGTGGCAGGATTTTCACGTAGTTTAGCCAGTAGCTGATAACCATCCATAACTGGCATCATCACATCACTAATAATGAGATCTGGTAATTCATCTTGGCAAAGGGAAATCGCGTGTTGGCCATCAGCAGCACAAAGACAGTTAAATTCTTGATTAAATAAGCTGAGCAGTAGCTGTGTCATATCATGATTGTCTTCAACAATGAGAAGGGTTTGTTTAGCACTGCGATGTTCTAAGGTCGTTTTGCTCTGGTTGGTGTTCATAACAACCGGCAATGAAACACTAAAGCAGCTACCTTTACCTATCTCGCTGTGAAGTGTTATTTCTCCTCCATATGCTTCCACAAGTTGTTTTACTAATGTTAGGCCGATACCACTGCCTGATTCGATTGACGCTACACGTGTAAAGCGCTTAAAAACCTGATGCTGATCCTCAACAGCAATACCTATTCCGGTGTCGGTTATATTTATTATGGCTTGTTGCTGATTAACCGTTAGGCTTACGCTGACACTGCCACCTTCAGGAGTGTACTTTAAGGCGTTATTGATTAAGTTACTAAAAATAGAATGGGCGTGATTAGGTGCAATATTAGTCGCACATAATAAATGATCATTATCTTGAAAACTAAACTGTAAGTTTTTTTGCGCAAATAGCGGGGCGAAGTCTTGCGTAAGCTCGGTTAAAAAACGTGCTAATGAATATGGAGAAACAGTGTACACAGCAGTACTTGGTCGTTTGCTTAATTGCAGTAATTGATTAATAAGTTCAAGTAACCGTTGGCTGTTGCGTTTAATACTCGCAAGGTGTGTTTGTGATTGCGTGTCCTGATGTTGCTGTTGCAACTGACTGACAGGGGCAAGGATTAAACTCAGGGGCGTTTTTAGCTCATGACTAATGTTATCTAAGAATTGATCTTTTAATTTGTTTAACGCCACTTCTTTTTGTTTGTCTTGCTCAGCTAGTTTGCGTTTGTAAATTGCATTTAATAGTGACCAAGCCACGCTCAATACGGCAAGAAAATAAACCACGTATGCAATGGGGCTTTGCCACCAGGGCGGCACAACGGTCAGTGTTAATAAAGACTTGGTTTTACTCCATTGTCCATACTGATCTTTTGCTTTAATTAGTAGTTCATATTGCCCAGCAGGGAGTTGTGGATAATTGACTTGGCGAAGACTTGCGTCTGTATAGAGAAATTGCTCATCAAAACCTGCTAATTTATAGCCATATTGATAATGGTTTGGGCTTGCTGGATTTTGTAGAGCGCTAAACTTAAACCCGATGACTCCAGATGATTGCGGCAGAGAAAGCGTGTTAGTGGCATTTATAAGCAAATCAGATTGCTGATCAAAGTAACGCGTCTCAATCGCTTGGTTGTTGAGCAGCAACTCAGTTAAAACTGGGGTAGGTGGCGTATGAGTTAAATCTAACTGCTCAGGATAAAAGTGGTTAAAGCCATTGATGCCACCAAAATAGAGTTCGCCATCAGCAGCTTGAAAGCTCGCGCCGAGGATAAAAGATTGATGCTGAATACCTTGTTCGGGTAAAAATTGCTGTATTTTGCTGGTATGCGGTTGATAGCGGGATAAGCCACCATTTGTAGCAAGCCAAAGGTAACCCTGTTTATCAGCTAAAATATCAAAAATATTGTCATTTGCCAGACCATGTTGCTCTGTTATGTGCTTAACGGCAAAGGTCTGTTTGTCGACTTTATTTAGCCCTTGCATAGTGCCAACCCAAATAGTGTTTTTATTATCCAGTAATAAAGAGGTGACCATATTATGGCTGAGCGCATTTTGTTCTACTGAAGAAGAACGATCATTAAGGAGTGTAAAGTGCTCTGTGTCTATATCTAACTTGTTGAGTCCAGCACGCGTGCCTATCCAAAGCGCATTGTCATCATGATCATAAGCGAGTGTAAAAACAGTGTTGTTAGCTAGGCTGTTACGAGTAGGGTCATGTTGGAAGTGGCGGACACTTCCTGTGCTCGGGTCAAAGCGGGTAAGGCCTTGGTTGCTGCCAAGCCAAAGTATATCGTTACCGTCACTCGCAATTGCGTAGACACGATTACTGCTTAACTGATGACTTTGCATCGAGAAGACCGCAAAGTCATCGCTGTCTTGTTGGTATTTAAGTAACCCGCCACCATAGGTTCCTACCCATAATTGCTGTTTATTATCTTCGTGTAGAGCAAAAATATTACTATTAGGGAGTTGAGACTTATAGTTTTTATAGCCATTTTCAGTTCGTAGATTAAGCCCGTCGCGAGTACCTACCCACAATTGGCCATTGCTGCGCTTGATAATAGCGCGAATAAAGTTGTGGCTAAGAGAATCAGCGTTGAGAGTTTTTGTTTGATGAGAAAATTGCTGTTGAGAAGGATTGTAGCGCTGCACCCCAAAGCCATCACTACCAATCCATATAACGCCTTGAGGATCTTGATAAACTGACAATAAATAATCACTTTTCAACGAGTTTGTCAGTTGTGCGTCATGTCGATATTGCACTATATCCTGATGAATATTTTTGTCTGCTTCAAGAAAATAAATGCCTTTTCCATAACTTGTGATCCAAAGATTATTACTGCTATCAATTAAACTATCAGTGATCCAGACACCATTAAATTGTGCAATCTCATTGGTCGTGTCGTTTTTTGGCTCGAGCAGGTATAAGCCGTGTTTAGCGCCTACCAAAAGTTGCTGGTTTGCTAAAAGGTTGATGTGCCATAGTGCCGAGGTGATAGTGGCATGCTGTTCAAACTGTTTTGTAACACTATTGAACTTTATTAAGCCATGGCTGGTGGCAAGCCACAACTGGCTATTGCTTGTAACTATATCGCGAATAACAATATTTGGATTACCTGAGAGCTTGATTTGGAAATGTTTAACCTGCTGTTTAGGTAAATTAAACATCGTTAATTTACCTTGTTCATGGCCAAGCCACAGGTTGTCGAACTTATCAAACGCCATTGACCAGATTTTATCATCGCTAAGCGGCAGCAGTGAGCTGGACGAAGTATATGTGTTGAATTGCCCTGTTGTTGTATCTAAGCGGTTTAATCCTTTACTTGCAGTAGCAAACCAAAGCTGATTATTTTTATCTTGTAGACATGCGGTGACCCAATTACCTGAAATACTTCCTTTTAAGCCCGTTGCTTTAAAACGCTTAAATTCGTAACCATCAAATCGATTTAAACCACCTTGGGTTGCAAACCACGTGAACCCTTGTGCATCGTTGATACTACAATTGATGGAGTTTTGGCTTAGCCCTTGTTGACTATCGAAGCTACTTAAATGCAGAGGACGAGAGCTGACTGAGTAACAAATCAGTAGCGTAATAGAGCAAAAAAAACGAAATAATAGGCTATGTTGAGCAGTCAAATTGAACGTCCATTTATTGTAATTGTTCCTATATCGGGTTGATGATAAACTGCTTTTTAATCAATGTTAATATTGATTTTTAATTCAGCAGGTGAGAATTTAACTTATGGGTATCTTTTACACTTGTGTTAATGAATTGCGTAAGTATAATAGGCATCCACTTTGCAGGGGCGTAGTTCCAATTGGTAGAACAGCGGTCTCCAAAACCGACGGTTGGGAGTTCGAATCTCTCCGCCCCTGCCACTTTTACACATTGTGTGAAGTCTGAAATTAAAAATCGGTTTAAACAAGTCTGTTTTTAAGTTTAGATTTTAATGGATTAACCCTGCCAGTGCGCAGGGTTGTTGTGTCTGTAGTTAAGGTAAAAATATTATGAGCACGAATGTAGAAACTCCATCGAATGCGATGGATTCAGTAAAGTGGATTGTAGCTATTGCGCTACTAGCAGGCGCAGTCGTTGGTAACCACATGTATGCAGACCAATCTGTATTATTACGTGCTATTGGTGTAGTGGTTGCTGTTGCAGCGGGTTTAGGCATTGCCTCACTAACTGAAAAAGGTCGTACTTTTATTGCATTTGCAAAAGAAGCACGTATCGAAGTACGTAAAGTTGTGTGGCCAACACGCCAAGAAACAACACATACGACATTAATTGTAATGGTTGCAACTGTGATTATGGCACTTATCCTTTGGGGATTAGATGGCATTTTATTCCGCGCAGTAGGCTTTTTAACTGGATTGGAGATCTAATCCCATGTCGGATGAGAAGAACGAAAAGAAACTACGTTGGTACGTAGTACAAGCTTTCTCTGGTTATGAGAAGCGTGTAGCACAAACCATTCTTGAGCATATCAAGATCGAAGGTTTGGAAGATAGTTTTGGTGAAGTATTAGTACCAACTGAAGAAGTTGTTGAGATGCGTGCAGGTCAAAAGCGCAAATCTGAGCGTAAATTCTTCCCAGGTTACGTACTAGTTCAAATGGACATGAACGATGCAAGCTGGCACTTAGTAAATAGCACAGCACGTGTTATGGGCTTCATTGGTGGTACGTCTGATCGTCCTGCGCCAATTAGCCAAAAAGAAGCTGACCGCATCTTAAACCGTCTTCAAGAAAACTCAGAAGCACCTAAGCCGGCTACATTATTTGAGCCAGGTGAAGTTGTTCGTGTTATCGATGGTCCGTTTGCAGACTTCAGCGGTGTTGTTGAAGAAGTGGATTACGAAAAGAGCCGCGTAAAAGTGTCTGTGCTTATCTTCGGTCGTTCGACACCTGTTGAGCTTGAGTTTGGTCAAGTTGAACAAGACAAGTAAGTAAAAAATTAAAGCTGCCAAAATCGTTTAATATTTTGGCAATAAGCTTGAAAAAGGCCGCTGATTAACTTATAATCAGCGGCCTTTTTGTGTTAGGGCAAGTTGCGACTTGTTTTTATCACAAAAAGTGAGAACCAATTTTTAAACTGGGAAGCCGTTAGAGTACGCGTCCTCGCGCGCACAAGGCTATGACCCACCAAATGAGGTATTTATTATGGCTAAAAAAGTTGAAGCTATTATCAAGCTACAAGTTGCCGCTGGTATGGCTAACCCTAGTCCTCCAGTAGGTCCAGCACTAGGTCAACACGGTGTAAACATCATGGAATTCTGTAAAGCGTTCAACGCACGTACAGAGTCTATCGAAAAAGGCGCTCCAGTTCCTGTAGTGATCTCTGTTTACGGTGACCGTTCTTTCACGTTCGAAATGAAAACTCCACCGGCTGCTTACTTACTTAAGAAAGCTGCAGGCATCAAATCAGGCTCAGGCCGTCCTAACACTGAAAAAGTGGGTACAGTTACACGTGCTCAACTTGAAGAAATCGTTGAGACAAAACGACCTGACCTTACAGCGGCTGATATGGACGCTGCGGTTCGCACTATCGCAGGTTCTGCGCGTGCGATGGGCTTGAACGTAGAGGACTAAGATAATGGCAAAATTAACTAAACGTATGCGTACAATCCGCGAAAAAGTGGATGCGACTAAAGATTACGAAATCAATGAAGCAGTTGCTCTTTTAAAAGAGTTAGCGACAGCTAAATTCGTAGAAAGTGTTGACGTTGCTGTTAACCTTGGTATCGATGCTCGTAAATCTGACCAAAACGTTCGTGGTGCTACTGTACTACCTAACGGTACTGGTCGTGAAGTTCGTGTTGCTGTATTCACACAAGGCGCTAACGCAGACGCTGCGAAAGAAGCTGGTGCTGAATTAGTGGGCATGGAAGATCTTGCTGATCTAGTTAAGAAAGGCGAGATGAACTTTGACGTTGTTGTTGCATCTCCAGACGCTATGCGTGTTGTTGGTCAACTAGGTCAAATCTTAGGTCCACGTGGTCTAATGCCAAACCCTAAAACTGGTACTGTAACGCCTAACGTTGCAGAAGCAGTTAAAAACGCGAAAGCAGGTCAAGTTCGTTACCGTAACGACAAGAACGGTATCATTCATACTACTATCGGTAAGGTTGATTTCACTGCTGAGCAACTTCAACAAAACCTTGAAGCTCTTATTGTTGCGCTTAAGAAGGCTAAACCTTCTCAAGCAAAAGGTACTTACGTGAAGAAAGTAACTATCTCTACAACAATGGGCGCAGGTGTTGCTGTTGACCAAAACTCACTAAGCACGACTGTTGCTTAATTAAGAGTTTACATGGCGTGAAATTTGAACTATAATTTTGCGCCATTTTGTTGAGAAAGTTAATTTCAAAACAAGTAAAGAATTCGGGTTGAAGTCCATAATTTCGTAATGCCTTCGGGTAAAAACGATAAATTGGGCTTCCGTCCAAGACCGTAGGCGGCCCTAGGCCTTAATCATTTTACCTACGTAGACGGTGTGAATCCCCAGATAGATTTTTCCTAATCTTCTGGCTCTCGCCGTAAAAAGCATCTCCATCATTGATGGGGAAGAGTAGAACAGGGAAGCCAATATCGGCGACCCATTAAACCAGGAGTAACACCCATGGCTTTAAATCTTCAAGGCAAAAAAGCAATTGTTGCTGAAGTCAACGAAGCAGCCACTGGTGCTCTTTCTGCAGTTGTTGCAGATTCTCGTGGTGTAACAGTTGGTGCTATCACTGCCCTTCGTAAAGAAGCTCGTGAAGCTGGTGTATGGATGAAAGTTGTTCGTAACACTCTAGCTAAACGTGCTGTTGAAGGTACAGATTTTGAGTGCCTTTCTGACTCATTTGTTGGTCCAAGCTTAATCGCTTTCTCTTCAGAGCACCCTGGTGCTGCTGCGCGTATCTTCTCAGATTTCGCGAAGAAGAACGAGAAATTCGAAGTTAAGACGGCTGCATTTGAAGGTAACGTAGTAGACGCAGCTATGCTAGCAACTCTACCTACTTACGACGAAGCTGTTGCACGCTTAATGAGCGCTATGAAAGAAGCGTCTGCAGGTAAATTGTGTAAAACAATTGAAGCAGTACGTGTACAGAAAGAAGAGCAAGCTGCTTAATTTTAAGCTGTTTTTTTGTTCACTTTCGGTGTAATATTTTTTTTGGACTAAAATTAGTCCGTAATAATTAGGAAATTTGTAATGTCTGTAACTAAAGACCAAATCCTTGATGCTATTGCTGAAATGTCAGTAATGGACGTTGTTGCTCTAGTTGAAGCAATGGAAGAAAAATTCGGCGTAACTGCAGCTGCTGCTGTTGTTGCTGGTCCAGCTGCTGAAGCTGCTGAAGAGAAGACTGAGTTCGACGTAATCCTTGCTGGCGCTGGCGCTAACAAGGTTGCAGCTATCAAAGCTGTACGTGGTGCAACTGGTCTTGGCCTTAAAGAAGCTAAAGCACTTGTTGAATCAGCTCCTGCACCTATCAAAGAAGGTGTATCTAAAGAAGAAGCTGAAGCACTTAAGAAAGATCTTGAAGAAGCTGGTGCTGAAGTTGAGATCAAGTAATCTAGCTTACGCTAGGTTCGCTGCCTGAGAAATCAGGCAAGGGCTGGTGATTATTTAATCACCGGCCTTTTTGCGCTATAGAGCGACACAATCCTGTAGCGCAAATAAAATCTAATTTTCTCTTTACTTTCAAGTTGTTACCTCTTTTGGTGTTGAAAGTAGCAGAGCAAAATAGAACAACAATTTAATGTTGTACATCTTGGCATAGATGCCAGTTAAGTCTGTTCTTACAAGAACAGGTCGGGTCAAAGATCAGCAAGCTGAGGAACCCCATGGCTTACTCTTATTCTGAAAAGAAACGTATCCGTAAGGATTTTGGTAAACGTCCACAAGTTTTGGATATACCTTTCTTACTGTCGACGCAGTTAGAATCGTTTAAAAAATTCTTAGTCCCTGACGCTGATGGCGATCACGGTTTGGAAGCTGCTTTCCGTTCTGTGTTTCCGATCAAAAGCTACTCGGGAAATTCTGAGCTTCAATACGTAAGTTATCGTATTGGTGAGCCAGTATTCGATGTAAAAGAATGTCAAATTCGCGGTGTGACTTATTCTGCTCCACTTCGCGTAAAATTGCGTCTTGTGGTGATGGACAAAGAAGCACCAGGCACAGTTAAAGACATTAAAGAGCAAGAAGTTTACATGGGCGAAATTCCGCTCATGACTGATACCGGTACCTTTGTAATCAATGGTACAGAGCGTGTTATCGTTTCTCAGCTACACCGTAGCCCTGGTGTATTCTTTGATAACGACCGCGGTAAAACTCACTCGTCAGGTAAAGTACTTTATAACGCGCGTGTAATTCCTTACCGTGGTTCATGGTTAGACTTCGAGTTTGATGCAAAAGATAACCTATATGTACGTATTGACCGTCGTCGTAAATTACCGGCGTCTATCATCTTACGTGCACTAGAGTTCTCTACAGAAGAAATCCTAGATATCTTCTTTGATACTACTGCGTTTGAAGTTACTGACGGTAAAGTTCTTATGGAACTTGTACCTTCACGTTTACGTGGTGAAACTGCCGCTTTTGATATCAAGAGCGATGACGGTGAAGTCCTTGTTGAAGCGGGTCGTCGTATTACTGCGCGTCACATCAAGAACATCGAGAAAAAAGGTATTAACCAATTAGAAGTACCTCACGAGTACATCATTGGTCGTGTTGTAGCTAGAAACTACGTTGACGAGTCAACGGGTGAGATCATCGCAAATGCGAATGACGAGCTATCACTTGAGCTAATGGCTGAATTGGTTAAAGCAGGTCACACTAAGATTGATACACTATATATCAACGAAGTGGACAGCGGCGCCTACATGTCAGATACATTACGTATCGACACAACAAGCAACCGTTTAGAAGCATTAGTAGAAATTTATCGCATGATGCGCCCAGGCGAGCCACCGACGAAAGACGCGGCTGAAGCCTTATTTGATAACTTGTTCTTCTCTGAAGAGCGTTACGATTTATCAACAGTTGGTCGTATGAAGTTCAATAGCCGTGTAGGTTATGACACTGATACAGGCCCTGGCACATTATCGAAAGAAGACATCGTAGCTGTTATGAAAGTGCTTATCGCTATTCGTAACGGTGTTGGCGATGTTGATGATATCGACCACTTAGGCAACCGTCGTATCCGTAGTGTTGGCGAAATGGCTGAGAACCAATTCCGCGTTGGTCTAGTACGTGTTGAGCGTGCTGTACGTGAGCGTTTAAGCTTAGGTGACCTTGACGCTGTAATGCCACAAGATCTAATTAACGCTAAGCCAATCTCGGCAGCGGTTAAAGAGTTCTTCGGTTCATCTCAGTTATCACAGTTCATGGACCAAAATAACCCGCTTTCAGAAGTAACGCACAAGCGTCGTATTTCTGCATTAGGCCCGGGTGGTTTAACACGTGAACGCGCTGGCTTCGAAGTTCGAGACGTTCACGTAACTCACTATGGTCGTGTATGTCCAATCGAAACGCCTGAGGGTCCAAACATCGGTCTAATTAACTCATTGTCTACGTACGCACGTACAAATGACTATGGTTTCTTAGAAACACCTTACCGTAAAGTGGTAAATGGTGTAGTTACTGATGAAGTAGATTACTTATCAGCCATTGAAGAAGGTCAGTTTGTTATCGCTCAGGCGAACTCAAACTTGAACGAAAACAATGAGTTTGTTGATGAACTAATTCCATGTCGTCACAAAGGTGAATCAACCTTTATGGGCAAAATGGATCAGCAATATATGGACGTATCACCACAACAGGTGATCTCTGTAGCGGCAGCACTTATCCCGTTCCTAGAACACGATGATGCTAACCGTGCATTGATGGGTTCAAACATGCAACGTCAAGCAGTACCAACACTTATCGCGGACAAGCCGCTGGTAGGTACAGGTATTGAGCTTACACTAGCAAAAGACTCTGGTGTAACTATCGTTGCTAAGCGTGGTGGTGAAGTAATGTATGCGGATGCAAGCCGCATCGTTGTAAATGTACATGAAGATGAGCGTATTCCTGGTGAAGCGGGCATCGATATTTACAACCTTACTAAGTACACACGCTCAAACCAAAATACATGTATTAACCAAAAGCCAACTTGTATGGTTGGTGAGCCGGTAACACGTGGTGACGTATTAGCAGATGGTCCTTCGACTGACTTAGGTGACTTAGCACTTGGTCAGAACCTTCGCGTGGCATTCATGCCATGGAACGGTTATAACTTCGAGGATTCAATCCTACTATCTGAGCGCGTAGTTCAAGAAGATCGTCTAACGACTATCCACATTCAAGAACTACAATGTATCGCACGTGATACTAAATTAGGTCCAGAAGAGATCACAGCAGATATCCCTAACGTAGGTGAATCTGCACTAGGCAAGCTTGATGAATCAGGCGTTGTTTATATCGGTGCTGAAGTTAAAGGCGGCGATATCCTAGTAGGTAAAGTGACTCCGAAAGGCGAAACGCAATTAACACCTGAAGAAAAGCTACTACGTGCTATCTTCGGTGAGAAAGCGTCAGACGTTAAAGACAGCTCTTTACGTGTACCAAACTCTGTAACTGGTACTGTAATCGACGTACAAGTTTTCACCCGTGACGGTGTTGAAAAAGATAAGCGTGCGTTAGAAGTTGAAGACATGCAGCTTCGCGAAGCGAAGAAAGACTTCAACGAAGAGTTCCGTATCTTAGAAGCTGGTGTATTAGACCGTGCTCGTAAGTTACTTATTGACGCAGGTCTGAGCGCAGATTCAATTGCATCACTAAATGCTGAAAAGCTGCTTACGCAAAGCCTTGCTGAAGAAGACAAGCAAGCTGAACTTGAGCAACTAGCTGCTCAGTACGATGAGCTTAAAGCTGAATACGATAAGAAGTTTGAAAACAAACGTCGTAAGATCACTCAAGGTGATGACTTAGCACCAGGCGTACTTAAGATTGTTAAAGTATACCTAGCTGTTAAACGTCGTATCCAACCGGGTGATAAGATGGCGGGTCGTCACGGTAACAAAGGTGTTATCTCGACTATCGTACCAGTAGAAGATATGCCATACGATGACAAAGGTCGTACGGTAGACATCGTTCTGAATCCGCTAGGTGTACCATCACGTATGAACATCGGTCAGATCCTAGAAACACATATGGGTCTTGCTGCACGTGGTGTGGGTGAGCGCTTAGAAGAAATGATGAAAGAGCAGCGTGAACTGCACGAAATCCGTAGCTTCGTTAAGAAAGTTTACGAATTAGGTGATTGTCGTCAGAAAGTTGATATCGACTCGTTCTCTGATGATGAAGTTCGTCGCTTAGCTGAAAACTTGAAAGGTGGTTTACCGATCGCAACTCCAGCCTTTGATGGTGCTCGTGAAAGCGAGATCAAAGACTTACTAGAGCTTGGTGGTTATCCAAGAAGCGGTCAAGTTACACTTTATGATGGCCGTACTGGCGATCAGTTTGAACGTCAAGTAACTGTTGGTTACATGTACATGCTGAAACTTAACCACTTGGTTGATGACAAGATGCACGCACGTTCAACTGGTTCTTATAGCCTTGTTACTCAGCAGCCGCTGGGTGGTAAAGCTCAGTTCGGTGGCCAGCGTTTCGGTGAGATGGAGGTGTGGGCACTAGAAGCATACGGTGCTGCATATACTCTACAAGAAATGCTAACAGTGAAATCGGATGACGTGAACGGTCGTACTAAGATGTATAAGAACATCGTAGATGGTAACCATAAGATGGAACCAGGTATGCCAGAATCGTTCAACGTATTGTTGAAAGAAATCCGCTCACTGGGTATCAACATCGAGTTGGAAGAAAATTAAGCCATTTAGGTGCGGCGTAAGCCGCACCTGTTAGGCCGAATAGAATGTAGGGGCGATTGGTTCGCCCTCAAGATTAACCTCCGACAGGAGAGCTAAGGTGAAAGACTTACTTAAGTTTCTGAAGCAACAAAATAAGACCGAAGAATTCGATGCAATTCGCATTGGTCTTGCTTCGCCAGATATGGTTCGTTCATGGTCATACGGTGAAGTAAAGAAACCTGAGACAATCAACTACCGTACTTTCAAGCCTGAGCGCGACGGCTTATTCTGTGCCCGTATCTTCGGCCCAGTGAAAGATTATGAGTGTTTATGTGGTAAATATAAGCGCCTTAAGCACCGTGGTGTTATTTGTGAAAAGTGTGGCGTTGAAGTAACGCTGACTAAAGTGCGTCGTGACCGTATGGGTCATATTGAGCTTGCTAGCCCAGTTGCGCACATTTGGTTCTTAAAATCATTACCGTCACGTATCGGCTTAATGCTAGACATGACACTTCGTGACATCGAGCGCGTACTTTACTTCGAATCATTCGTAGTAACTGAGCCTGGTATGACAACGCTTGAGCGTGGTCAGCTTTTAGGTGAAGAAGAGTACCTAGATGCACTTGAAGAGCACGGTGATGAGTTTGAAGCGAAGATGGGTGCTGAAGCAGTATTAGACTTGCTTCGTGAACTTGATCTTGGCCAATTAATTGCTGAAATGCGTGAAGAGTTACCAACAATTAACTCTGAAACTAAGCGTAAGAAGATCACTAAACGTCTTAAATTAATGGAATCTTTCCACCAATCAGGTAACAACCCTGAGTGGATGATCATGACTGTACTTCCAGTACTTCCACCTGATCTACGTCCATTAGTACCACTAGACGGTGGTCGTTTTGCGACTTCTGATCTGAATGACCTTTACCGTCGTGTTATTAACCGTAATAACCGTCTTAAGCGTCTATTAGATCTAGCAGCACCAGACATTATCGTACGCAACGAAAAACGTATGTTACAAGAAGCGGTAGATGCGCTACTTGATAACGGTCGTCGCGGTCGTGCGATCACAGGTTCTAACAAACGTCCTCTTAAATCGCTTGCTGATATGATCAAAGGTAAGCAAGGTCGTTTCCGTCAGAACTTACTTGGTAAACGTGTAGATTACTCTGGCCGTTCTGTAATCACAGTAGGTCCTACGCTTAAACTACACCAGTGTGGTCTTCCTAAGAAGATGGCACTTGAACTATTCAAACCATTTATCTATGGCAAACTAGAGCGTCGCGGCATGGCTACGACTATCAAAGCTGCTAAGAAGATGGTTGAGCGTGAAGTGGCAGAAGTATGGGATGTATTAGACGAAGTAATTCGTGAACATCCAGTATTACTTAACCGTGCACCAACACTTCACCGTTTGGGTATCCAAGCGTTCGAACCTGTGCTTATCGAAGGTAAAGCGATCCATTTACACCCATTAGTTTGTGCGGCGTACAACGCTGACTTCGATGGTGACCAAATGGCGGTACACGTACCGTTAACGCTTGAAGCACAGTTAGAAGCACGTGCTCTAATGATGTCTACAAACAACATCCTATCTCCAGCGAATGGTGAGCCAATCATCGTTCCTTCACAGGACGTTGTATTAGGTCTTTACTACATGACGCGTGATCGCATCAATGCGAAAGGCGAAGGTACTGTATTTAAAGATCCTAAAGAAGCTGAAAAAGCATACCGCAGCGGTAACGCTGAGTTACATGCACGCGTAAAAGTACGTATCAGCGAGACTATTAGCTCTGAAGATGGTGATGCAGTTGAGCAAGTATCTATTGTTGAAACAACAGTAGGTCGTGCGATTCTTTCACTAATCCTACCTAAAGGCATGCCGTTTGAGTTAATCAACCAAGCCCTAGGTAAGAAACAAATTTCTGGCTTATTAAACGAGTGTTACCGTCGTCTAGGTCTTAAAGATACTGTTATCTTTGCTGACCAAGTAATGTACACCGGTTTCCACTACGCAATGAAGTCAGGTGTTTCAATCGGTATCGATGACTTAGTTATCCCACCGGTTAAAGCAGAAATCATTGAATCAGCGGAAGCTGAAGTAACTGAAATCAACCAACAATTCCAATCAGGTCTTGTAACGGCTGGTGAAAAGTACAATAAAGTTATCGATATCTGGTCACGTGTAAATGAAAACTTATCACGTGAGATGATGGCGAACTTATCAAAAGACACTGTAATCAACGCGAAAGGCGAAGAAGAAGAGCAATCTTCATTTAACTCAGTGTTTATGATGGCAGACTCAGGTGCACGTGGTAGCGCCGCTCAGATCCGTCAGTTAGCGGGTATGCGTGGTCTAATGGCACGTCCAGATGGTTCAATCATCGAGACACCAATCACGGCGAACTTCCGTGAAGGTCTAAACGTACTACAGTACTTCATCTCGACGCACGGTGCGCGTAAAGGTCTTGCCGATACAGCACTTAAAACAGCAAACTCGGGTTACTTAACGCGTCGTCTAGTAGACGTTGCACAAGACTTAGTAATCAACGAAGACGATTGTGGCACAGAAGATGGCTTAACAATGAAACCGCTTATCGAAGGTGGTGACGTTGTAGAAGCACTTCGCGAACGTGTTCTTGGTCGTGTTGTTGCTGAAGATGTATTAATCCCTGGTACAAACGAAGTACTTGTTGAGCGTAACATCATGCTTGACGAAAAACTGTGTGACCTTTTAGAAGAGCACTCAGTGGATGAAGTACGCGTTCGTTCAGTAATCACTTGTGATAATGACTTTGGTGTATGTGCTAAGTGTTACGGTCGTGACCTTGCGCGTGGCCACATCATCAACCCAGGTGAGTCAGTAGGTGTTATCGCGGCACAATCAATCGGTGAGCCGGGTACACAGCTTACGATGCGTACCTTCCACATCGGTGGTGCGGCATCTCGAGCGTCTGCTGAAAACAGTGTACAAGTTAAAACTAACGGTACATTGAAGTTACACAATGCGAAGTACGTATTAAACACAGACGGTAAGATTGTTATCACGTCTCGTTCAACAGAGATCACTATCATCGATAGCTTTGGTCGTGAGAAAGAGCGTTATAAAGTTCCTTACGGTGCGGTGTTAACGGTACAAGATAATGCAGAAGTTCAAGGTAACGATATCGTTGCAACTTGGGATCCGCATAGTCACCCAATCGTTCTTGAGCACAAGTCAAAAATCTCGTTCAGCGATATTGATGACTCAAATACCGAAGCACAAACAGACGAGTTAACTGGTTTAACACGTGTGGTTGTTAAAGACTTAGGTAAAGCGAATGCGAAAGAACCTAAACTAATCATCGAAAGCGATGAGCGTGGTCTGCAAGAAACACGTCTACCTTCATTCACAACGATTGAAGTAACAGACGGTGCAACTGCAAACCCAGGTGACGTACTTGCACGTATTCCGCAAGAAGGTTCGAAAACTCGTGACATCACGGGTGGTCTACCTCGCGTAGCTGACTTATTCGAAGCACGTAAACCGAAAGATCCTGCAATCCTTGCAGAAATCACAGGTACTATTAGCTTCGGTAAAGAAACTAAAGGTAAGAAGCGTCTTGTAATCACTCCAGCTGAGGGTGACGCATACGAAGAGATGATCCCTAAATGGCGTCAACTTAACGTGTTCGAAGGTGAGCAAGTGTCTAAAGGTGAGGTTATCGCCGATGGTCCAGAATCACCACATGACATCTTACGCCTACGTGGTGTAACTCATGTAGCTAACTACATCGTTAACGAAGTGCAAGAGGTTTACCGCTTGCAAGGCGTTAAGATCAATGACAAGCACATTGAGACAATTATTCGTCAGATGCTACGTAAATGTATCATCCTTGACGGCGGTGACACTGAGTTCTTAGCCGGTGAACAAGTTGAAGTGGCACGCGTAAATATCGCGAACCGTGAGCTTGAAAAGCAAGGCAAGATCCCAGCTAAATTTGAAATCCAATTAATGGGTATCACTAAAGCGTCACTTGCAACCGAATCTTTCATCTCAGCAGCGTCATTCCAGGAGACAACACGTGTCCTAACTGAAGCAGCTGTAAATGGTAAGAGCGATGAGCTTCGTGGTCTTAAAGAGAACGTAATCGTGGGTCGTCTGATCCCAGCTGGTACAGGCTTTGCGTATCACCAAGACCGTTTGAACCGTCGCAAGCAAGGTGAAATCGTTGAAGAGCAAACAGTAAGCGCTGAAGAGGCAACTCAAGCACTAACTGATGCACTTAACGCAGATATCTCTGGAAACCAATAATCTCAACTTAATCAATGGATTAAGAAATCGTAAGGCAGTTATCTGCTGCCTTACGATGAGTTAAGGTTGACAGGTTAAACTTTGCTCATTAAAATTCCGCCACCCATTTGCCTGCACGTTTAGTAACGAGCATGTAAACAGGGCGGATTTTTTATTTTTTCAGTAGTAATTTTAATTTCAGGAGCTATTTAAATGGCAACTATTAACCAGCTAGTGCGTAAGCCACGTCGTAGCAAGGTTACTAAAAGTAACTCAGCTGCGCTTAAAGCGTGTCCGCAAAAGCGTGGTGTATGTACTCGTGTATATACAACTACACCTAAGAAACCAAACTCTGCATTACGTAAAGTAGCGCGTGTTCGTTTAACAAACGGTTTCGAAGTAACATCTTACATCGGTGGTGAAGGCCACAACCTACAAGAGCACAGTGTAATCCTTATCCGTGGTGGTCGTGTTAAAGACTTACCAGGTGTGCGTTTCCACACTGTACGTGGTGCACTTGACTGTGCAGGCGTTAGCGACCGTCGTCAAGCTCGCTCTAAATACGGTGCTAAACGCCCTAAGGGCTAATGGTTCTCCGTTAGTAAGGCCAAGCACTAAATTTTTAAATTAATTGTTTTGGGTATTGACTCTAAAAGAGCAAACCTGAAGATACCGGAGATACAAAATGCCTAGAAGACGCGTAATAGGTCAACGTAAAATTCTTCCAGATCCTAAGTTCGGATCGGAACTTCTTGCTAAATTCGTTAACGTAGTAATGTTAGACGGCAAGAAATCTACTGCTGAAAAAATCGTTTATGGTGCGTTAGACGTGGCTGCTGAGAAATCAGGCAAGTCGCACCTAGAAATCTTTGAAGCTGCACTTGAAAACGTTCGCCCACAGGTAGAGGTTAAATCTCGCCGTGTTGGTGGTTCAACGTACCAAGTACCAGTTGAAGTACGTCCAGTACGTCGCAACGCATTAGGTATGCGTTGGTTAGTAGACGCTGCACGTAAGCGTGGCGAAAAATCTATGGGCTTACGTTTAGCTCAAGAAATCGTTGACGCTGCTGACAACAAAGGCACTGCGGTTAAGAAACGTGAAGACGTTCACCGTATGGCTGAAGCGAATAAAGCATTCGCTCATTACCGTTGGTAATCTGTCCTTAACCTTTAAGAGGATCATATGGCACGTACAACTCCACTTGAGCGCTATCGCAATATCGGTATTTGCGCTCACGTAGATGCAGGTAAAACCACAACAACAGAACGTGTTCTGTTCTACACAGGTCTTTCTCATAAGATCGGTGAAGTACATGATGGTGCTGCAACTATGGATTGGATGGAGCAGGAACAAGAGCGTGGTATCACAATCACTTCTGCTGCAACAACGTGTTTCTGGAAAGGGATGGACGCTCAATTTGACGACCATCGTATCAATATCATTGATACTCCAGGACACGTAGATTTCACTATCGAAGTAGAGCGTTCTTTACGCGTACTAGATGGTGCGGTAGTTGTTCTTTGTGCTTCATCTGGTGTACAGCCGCAAACTGAGACAGTTTGGCGTCAAGCGAACAAATACGAAGTTCCTCGCATGATCTTCGTAAATAAAATGGATCGCACTGGCGCTGACTTCTTAACAGTGGTTAGCCAGGTGAAATCTCGTCTTGGAGCAACGCCTGT
Source organism: Pseudoalteromonas sp. OFAV1 (assembly GCF_021532595.1). Taxonomy (NCBI): domain Bacteria; kingdom Pseudomonadati; phylum Pseudomonadota; class Gammaproteobacteria; order Alteromonadales; family Pseudoalteromonadaceae; genus Pseudoalteromonas; species Pseudoalteromonas sp. OFAV1. The sequence continues at coordinate 1,802 of NZ_JAKGBG010000053.1, read as the reverse complement.
TCCAATTCAGCTACCAATTGGTGCTGAAGACGACTTTAAAGGTGTTATTGACCTTATTAAGATGAAAGCCATTAACTGGAATGCCGAAGATCAAGGCATGACTTTCTCTTATGAGGCAATTCCGGCAGAACTTCTTGAGCTTGCAGAAGAATGGCGTTCTCACTTAGTTGAGAGCGCTGCTGAAGCCTCAGAAGAACTAATGGATAAATATCTAGAAGGTGAAGAACTGACTGAAGCTGAAATTAAAGCAGCTTTACGTCAGCGTACATTAGCAAACGAAATTGTTCCAATGACGTGTGGTAGTGCATTTAAAAATAAAGGTGTTCAAGCTGTGCTTGATGCCGTTATTGAATATATGCCTGCGCCAACACAAGTGAAACAAATCCAAGGTATCTTAGAAGATGGTACCGAGGATGAACGTCCTGCTGATGACAACGCACCGTTTGCCGCACTTGCTTTTAAGATTGCGACAGACCCGTTCGTTGGCACCTTGACCTTCTTCCGTGTTTACTCTGGTACTGTTAAACAGGGTGACGCGGTATACAACCCAGTTAAAAGTAAGCGTGAGCGACTTGGTCGTATCGTTCAGATGCATTCAAACTCACGTGAAGAGATCAAAGTAGTCTACGCAGGCGACATCGCAGCGGCTATTGGTCTTAAAGACGTAACAACAGGTGAAACACTGTGTGATCCGAACTCAATCATTACGCTTGAGCGTATGGAGTTCCCAGAACCAGTTATCTCTGTTGCGGTTGAGCCTCGCACAATCGCTGACCAAGATAAGATGGGTATCGCGTTAGGTAAACTAGCGGCAGAAGATCCGTCTTTCAGAGTACAAACTGACGAAGAATCAGGCCAGACTATTATTTCTGGTATGGGTGAACTTCACCTTGATATCATTGTCGACCGTATGAAACGTGAATTCAGTGTTGAATGTAACGTTGGTAAGCCGCAGGTAGCATACCGTGAAGCTATCCGTTCAGCTGTTGAAGTTGAAGGGAAGTTCGTACGTCAATCAGGTGGTCGTGGTCAATATGGTCACGTCTGGCTTAAACTTGAACCGATGGATATTTCGGAAAATGATGCGCCAATTTACGAGTTCGTTAACGAAGTTGTTGGTGGTGCGGTTCCTAAAGAATACATCCCTGCGGTAGATAAAGGCATCCAAGAGCAAATGGCTCAAGGTGTGCTGGCAGGCTACCCATTACTTGGCGTTAAAGCGACTCTATTTGATGGTTCATTCCATGATGTAGACTCGAATGAGATGGCATTTAAGATTGCAGGTTCAATGGCGATGAAGAAAGGTGCGCTTGAAGCAAACCCAGCTCTTCTAGAACCAGTAATGAAGGTTGAAGTTATCACTCCTGAAGAAAACATGGGTGATGTAGTTGGTGACTTAAATCGTCGCCGCGGCATGATCGAAGGCATGGAAGAAGCATTCGGTGGTCTTAAGCAAATTAATGCGCAAGTCCCACTTTCTGAAATGTTTGGTTATGCAACTGATCTGCGATCTGCAACACAAGGCCGTGCATCTTACTCTATGGAGTTTTTGAAGTATGCAGAAGCCGCTAAGAACGTTGCAGATGCAATAATTGCAGCTCGCGCTGTTATATGATTTAGCTTGTCTGGCCCAATAGTGGGTCAGGCGTTAATTTCTTTATAGGAATTTTTTAAGATGGCAAAAGAAAAGTTTGAACGCGTAAAACCGCACGTAAACGTTGGTACAATCGGCCACGTTGACCACGGTAAAACAACTCTAACAGCAGCAATCACTAACGTACTTGCAAAAGTATACGGTGGTG
>NZ_JAKGBG010000052.1:0-32093 GCF_021532595.1 Pseudoalteromonas sp. OFAV1 | reverse complement strand
GGCTAGAAAAATGGCAACAGAAAATAACCCTTCTCATCATTCCCATGGTTAATCCAGATGGCGCTGCAATGCAAACTCGTCATAATGCTCAAGGTATTGATTTAAATCGTGATGCTAAAGCTCTTCGCACAAAAGAGGGGCAAATACTCATGGCTGTTGCAAATGAATTTAAACCTGACTTTGGCTTTAACTTACATGATCAGAATGCCTATTACGGTGCAGGTAAAATGGGAAAACAAGCCACCATTTCAGTGCTAGCACCCGCCTATAATGAAGCAAGAGAAGTAAATAAACGTCGTGGTGAGGCTATGCAGTTTATTGCCCACTTAGCCAAATCGGTTAAAACAATGATCCCTGGGCACTTAGGAAAGTACAACGACAGTTACTCTTTCCGCAGTTTTGGCGATACCTTTTCAGAAAAAGGGATCCGAACTATACTAATTGAATCAGGCGCTTACCCAAACGATCCAAACCGACAAATAGCCCGCAAGGTTAACCGTGTTTTATATAAGAATGCAATCGATTCGTTAACTACGGGAGCATGGAAAAACGCGAAAATAGCCCAGTACCACGCCATTCCATTTAACGCTAAAGACAATTGGGTCGACTTACTAATAGACGATGTGACAGTAAATAGTGAGCTAGGTGATTACCAGATAGATATTGCAGTCAATAACAAAGGACAGTCACCCATAATTAAAGAATTGGGTGATATAAGCAGTATCCGCCAAGGTTACACGAGTTTAGATGCAAGCAGCCTGAACTTTAAAGTAGGTAACAGCTTTGTTTTAAATGAGTCGTTAACGCTTACAGAAAGCAAATATAAAGAGCTTTTAATACAAGGGTATAGTTGCTTTTCTGGCGATATTAATATGCTAGAAAACGCCACAAATTGGCCAGTTTACGCATGCAAAAGTGTATTTACATCAATACCTTCACTTCATGCACCTGCCGCCTTTTTCTTACAAGCAAATGGCAAAAATAAGTACGCAGTCTTAGGGGCTGAGCTAATTAATTTAGATTAAACACGATTTAAAAAGACAGGCACTGTTAAAAGTGCCTGTTAAATCTCCAAATACCTTAAATTTGTAACCTAAAATAATAGCTGTGCAGGCAAAGCACCCTATTAGCTTATTCCACTAATAAAAGTCATGATGAAAGACTTAGGTTTATAAAAATGGAAAGCACAAGTTAGCTGCAAGAATTTGCAAAAAGTTACAAATTATTGAAATTAAAAATTAGCTAGCAAGTAATAGCTTACAATTTGCTAGGTTACTTCGTCGCTTACGAGCAGTTTTACTGCAATAATTTTCAACAGCAGCTACTCGACCTGCAGCTCCATGAAATAAGTTTTCAAACTGAGTTGTTAACGTTAACCAGTTTTCCGGTTCGAAATTCAGCCTTTTAAGGATAGAAGGTAAATGATGTTTTATATATCCGGGCTTATCCGTACCAATACAACGCCCAGTTTGCTCCACAAGCAACAGGTATGACTTTAACTCAAAAGGTATTCCCTTTGATTTATACTTGTTCATTCCACCAACAAAACGAGCAAGTAGCTTAGGCTGCTTTGATTCCTTCACGCTTTGGCATCGTTTTTTAATACTAGTATAATCAGATTGCTCTGGGGTGCTCGCAGCTTTTGCACGAACGGGGTTTAAATCAACATAGGCCATACATGCTAAAAGCGCTGATTCATCAAGTAATGCTTGGCTCTTAAAACGCCCTTCCCAAAAGTGCCCTGTACACTCATCTTCTTTATTTGCACGTCTGGCAATATACTCATTAAGCATTCGCATAAACCAACTAATGCTCGAAAGGCGCGCTCTGTATTCTGCAACCTCTCTACTTAAGAAGACTTGTTGGCCGTCACTTAACGGCTCACCATGAAGAAATTTTTGACCTAAAGGCGTCATTTTACTGAGCTTATACCAGCGTAAAAGAATAGCCTTATCAGATAACCTATTTGCTTTTTTATCATCAACATAAAGCAATACATGAGTATGATTACTCATTACGGCATAAGCACACACATCAATACAAAATACCTTTGCGAGAACAAGCAGGCGATCTTCGACCCATCCTCGGCGGTGTTCATATGATTTACCAGTGAGTGCGTCTTCTCCACAAAGGTAAGCGCGTCTAACACAACGGGATACACAGTGATAATACTTAGTATTCGACAAACAGATTTGCCGCTTCCTTGCTAAAGCCATCGTCCACTCCTTGAACTGATAATTTGAAATGCATTAGCTGTAACTAAAGTGTAGACAAAATCTTTTTTGCCGCAAGAATAAGTTAATAGATAAAAGTGACTGTCCGTGTAAATGAGTTTTACTTTTAACGTCGTAATCCTATGCTTTTGCATATATAAAACCTTCGAATATGCATAATTGCTTTACTTTTCGCTAAATGATTTCCTGCTACCTTTAAGTAAAGAACCTAGTTTATGAGGTATACAGTGAATAAATTAAATTGCTTGCTGATATTAGTACTGCTTGTATTTTCAAGTGTAGGGCATGCTGGGACAGGCGTCGCAATTGACCCTAGTAAAGCCCAAGCGTACACTCCCGCCCCTGAAAACTTAAAAGCTCGAGAACGTTTTCAAGATAATAAGTTTGGCATCTTTTTGCACTGGGGACTGTACAGTCAGCTTGGTGGTGTAGGAAGCCCCTATGGAGCCGAGTGGATCATGGAAGATTTACGTATTTCAGGCCCTAAGTATCAGCGTTTGGCTGAGTTTTTTAACCCAACTGGTTTCGATGCAGAACAGTGGGTTAAGGCGTTTAAAGATGCTGGAGCAAAGTATATTGTTATTACTTCAAAGCATCATGATGGGTTTGCTATGTACGATAGTAAAGTATCTAATTTTGATATAGTAGATAGTACACCTTATAAAAAAGACCCTATAAAAGAGCTAGCTAATTCAGCTCATAAACATGGTTTACAACTTTTCTTTTACTACTCTCAGCTTGATTGGCATCACCCAGATTACTACCCATGGGGCCGAACAGGTCATTACACTAAGCGAGAAAAAAGTGGAGACTGGGAAAAATACCTGCAATTTCAAGATGCACAACTAAAAGAGCTTTTAACTCAATATGGGCCCATTGGTGGTATTTGGTTTGATGGTTGGTGGGACCAAGAAGACTCTAACAATTGGGATAACTGGCAACTGCAACGCACTTATAAAATGATCCATGAATTACAACCAGCAACCTTAATCGTAAATAACCATCACAGATTTACTGTTCCGGGAGAGGATTATCAGGGCTTTGAACAACAGCTGCCTACTAATCAAGAACGATTAGGTGAATTACCTTTAGAAATGGCACAAACAATGAACGGTAGCTGGGGGTTCAGTTTAACTGATGATAATTACAAGACGACTAAAGAGCTCGTACAAACCTTAGTAAGTGCCGCAGGAAGAAACTCTAATTATTTACTAAATACTGGGCCTATGCCTAACGGCAAAATCCAACCAGAAAACCTAAAAACTTTTGCAGAAATCGGCCAGTGGCTCAAGGTGTTCGGTAAAAGTATATACGGTACTCGAGGCGGCCCTATTTCCCCGCAAAACTGGGGAGTTAGTACCCATAATAATGAGAGTATTTTTATTCATATTCTTAACTGGCAAGCAGATACATTAAGCATTGAGCTTGCAACTCCCATCAAGTATGCAACTAATTTAAGAACTTCAAAACCAGTTAACTTTAAACAATTTGAGGGCGCAATTACTTTAGAAGATTTGCAGTTTGATAATGAAGAGTACGTTCAAGTCATCGAGTTAAAGTTAAATGATTAACTTCTTAAAAACTAAGGCTTAAAATCAAGTATGACTGTCTAAGTAAAATATATTTAACAGTGACTGTCCTTGTAAAATTTAGGCATTAAAAAAGCGCCTCAAGGCGCTTTTTTGTGGTTAAAGAATTTGATTCTCTTTCCAAGCTTGTTCTTTAGCCATGCGCTTTTTACGCTTGTCACATGGGTCGTCGCAGTCGCAAGCTTTGTCGATACCAACAGCGCCTAGACCACCACAACTACTGGCCATAGATTTCTTTTGCACAATCATGCCGACAGCCATCGCTGCCACAATTAAAATAAGTAGACCAAATGTAAGAAGAAAAAGTGACATTGCTTTGCCCCTATCGTCAGCAATTAAATCAAGCCCAACCTGTTGGGCTGTATGTATTATATACCCAAACCACCTCAAGGTGCGAGTTTCAGTTGGAATTAAAAGCGATTTAGGCAAGGCATTGATTGCAAGCAATAGTGGTTCTATTGTTAAAATCAATAACGCAGTATAAATCGCTTTTAAACCAACCCTTTGGGCGCTTCACAGGCGCTTAGTCTCATCGTTGTTACTTCTTAAAAGGGACTGCCATTGTTGCAAAGTAACGCCTTGATATTAAACACCTGTGAAACGCTGAATTCTGCATCTTGAGATGGCTTGGGTATGCACTGCTTCTTGCCCTGCTACAAATAAGGTTTAAATGCAGGGCTTGAATAAGTTACTAAGCCATTGTCTGACTTACCAATTAAATACACTGGCAAAGCATGTTCTTCAGCATATTTTTGCGCGCGCTCCATGCCCATTACTGTAAGCGCTGTGGCTAGGCCATCTGCAGTCATTGCTGATGGGTGCAACACTGTAACTGATACTAAGTCATGACGACTAGGCATACCTGTTACAGGATCAATTAGGTGGCTATATGTGACACCATCCATTTCGTAAAAAATTCGGTAATCACCTGATGTCGCAATACCATTGGTACCAGGCTCAATCACTTTATGCACTTTACGAACGCCTGGCTCAGCATCAGGCTGTTCAATTGCAATTTTCCACGTGATGTTGTCAGGCTTAATACCCGATACACGAAGCTCACCACCAATCTCAACCATATAATTTGTCAGACCATGGCTTTCTATCACTTCAGCGACTTTATCAATACCATAGCCTTTGGCTGTAGCGGAAAACGATAGCTCTAAACCATCTATTGTTTTCATCAAACCTGCATCAGTAAGTTCGAGCTTATCAACACCAATCTTGGCAACCATTGCAGCCAATGCTTCATCACTTGGGCGTTTAGTTGGCTTTTTATCTGGGCCAAAACCCCACAAGTCAATAAGTGGCCCCATAGTGACATCTAACGTTTTTGTTGATTCACCAAGGCGGATTGATTCAGCTACCACGTTTCTAAAATCAGCGCTAATTGGCATCACCTGCCCTGCTGGTAACTGGTTAAACTGGTTAATTTCTGAATCTGGAATGTAAGTCGACATAGATTGATTTACATCTTTAAGCACTTGCTTAATTTCAGGATGTAAATCAATGCCTGCAATTTTTGAAGACTCAGCGTACACCTTTATGTGATAGGTGGTACCCATTGTCTTACCTTCAAAATAAAGCTCTTCGACCTTATCTGCTTGGCTGCAACCAGCCATGAGTAAAGTAATAGTTAGTAGAAAAAAGGCCATCAAACCTTGGCGATAAAACACTCTATTCATAGCATTCACCTTTTGGATACCACGCAATGTAGGTATAGAAATAAAAAAGCCTCGTAACACTGTGTGCTACGAGGCCTGTATTCTAACCAAAACTTATTGTTTTGTGTATGGTGTTAGCCACCGAAGTCATCTAATAAGATGTTTTCGTCTTCTACACCAAGATCTTTTAGCATGTTGATAACAGCCGCGTTCATCATTGGAGGACCACACATGTAGAACTCACAATCTTCAGGCGCTTCATGATCTTTCAAGTAGTTTTCATAAAGTACGTTATGGATGAAGCCTGTGTAACCTTCCCAGTTATCTTCTGGTTGTGGATCAGACAGTGCTGTGTGCCATACGAAGTTATCGTTTTCTGCAGCTAAGCCATCAAAATCTTCTACGTAGAACATTTCACGCTTAGAACGTGCACCATACCAGAAACTCATCTTACGCTTAGATTTTAAACGCTTAAGTTGGTCAAAAATATGTGAACGCATTGGTGCCATACCTGCACCACCACCTACGAATACCATTTCTGCATCAGTGTCTTTCGCGAAGAACTCACCGAATGGACCAGAAATAGTCACTTTATCACCTGCTTTAAGTGACCAAATGTACGAAGACATTTTACCACATGGAAGGCTTAGGTCTCTTGGCGGCGGCGTAGCGATACGCACGTTAAGCATGATGATGCCTTCTTCTTCTGGGTAGTTAGCCATTGAGTATGCACGAATTGTTTCTTCGTCTACTTTAGACTCCAGATCGAAGAAACCGAAGTGGTTCCAGTCGCCACGATACTCTTCAGGAATATCGAAGTCAGCATATTTAACGTGGTGCGCTGGTGCTTCAATTTGAATATAACCACCTGCACGGAATGGTACAGACTCACCATCAGGAATTTGTAGTTTAAGTTCCTTGATGAATGTCGCTTTGTTATCGTTAGAGATAACCGTACAATCCCACTTTTTAACACCGAAAATTGACTCTTCAAGTTCAATTTCCATGTCGTTTTTAACATTTACCTGACACGCTAAACGGCAGCCTTCACGAGCTTCACCTTTAGAGATGTGATCAAGTTCTGTTGGTAAGATATCACCGCCACCTTCTTTGATGTGTACACGACACTGACCACAAGAGCCACCGCCACCACACGCAGATGAAACGAAGATACCTGAATCAGCTAGCGCGCCTAATAGCTTGCTACCTGCTGATGTTGTAATAGCTTTTTCTGGGTCGCCATTAATACCGATGGTGATATCGCCGCTTGCTACTAATTTAGATTTAGCACCAATGATAACTAAAACTAAAATAACAACGATAGCGATGAAAACACCAACGCCTAAGAAAATCTCATTCATGATTTATCCTCGCTACCTATTAAAGTGAAATACCAGAGAATGACATAAAGCCAAGACCCATAAGACCAACAGTGATGAAAGTAATACCTAAACCACGTAAGCCATCAGGAACGTCTGAGTACTTCATTTTTTCACGGATACCAGCAAGTAAAGTAATTGCTAGTGCCCAGCCCACACCTGAACCGATACCATAAACAACAGATTCGCCGAAGTTATAGTTACGCTCAACCATGAAAGATACCGCACCGAAGATTGCACAGTTAACTGTGATCAGTGGTAAGAAGATACCTAACGCGTTGTAAAGTGCAGGGAAGAACTTATCTAATGCCATTTCAAGAATTTGTACAAGTGCTGCAATAACACCGATGAAAGTCAAGAAACGTAAGAAGCTAAGGTCTGCTTCTGGGTAGCCAAGCCACTCTAATGCACCTGGTGCAAGAACAGCGTGATAAACCAAGTTATTTACTGGTACTGAGATACCTAGTACCACGATAACTGCCACACCTAGGCCGATTGACGTTGTTACTTTCTTTGATACAGCAAGGAAAGTACACATACCTAGGAAGAAGGCTAAAGCTAAGTTTTCAATGAAAACTGCTTTTACAAATAAACTAATATAATGTTCCACTGCTCGCCCCTTACGCTTTTGCTTCTACTTGGTCTTTCTTGAAGGTACGAAGTACCCAAATAAATAAACCAATAATGAAGAATGCACTCGGTGGTAAAATCAATAGACCCATTGGTTGATACCAGCCACCGTTTTGTACTAGTGGGATAATATCAACACCGAATAGTGAACCTTTACCGAATAACTCACGGATGAAACCAACAGTTAATAGCACTACTGAGTAGCCTAAACCGTTACCGATACCGTCTAGGAAAGACATTAGCGGTGGTGACTTCATTGCGTATGCTTCAGCACGACCCATTACGATACAGTTTGTAATGATTAGACCAACGAATACAGAAAGCTCTTTAGCTGTTGCATAAGAGAATGCTTGCAGTACTTGGTCAACAACGATTACAAGTGATGCGATGATCGTCATTTGCACGATGATACGTACAGATGATGGGATATGGTTACGAATTGACGAAATAAACAAGCTAGAGAATGCAGTTACTAGCGTCAATGCGATTGACATGATAAGTGCATTTTTTAAGCTTGAAGTAACCGCTAGTGCAGAACAAATACCAAGTACTTGTAGTGCGATCGGGTTATTTGCGAATACCGGACCAAATAGGACCGACTTCATTTCTTTAGTATCAGCCATTATTTCAACGCTCCTTCACGTACTTTCGCAAGGAAAGGACCAAAACCGTTTTCGCCAGTCCAAAAGTCAACTGTGTGATCAACACCGTTTGAAGTTAATGTTGCACCAGAAAGACCATCAATTTGATGTTCGTTCTTTGCACCGCTCTTCATGATATTGATTGGTAACTCTTTACCTTGCCATTTAGCAGTCCATTGTGGATTTTGAATTTCACCACCCAGACCTGGCGTTTCGTTGTGCTTGAAGAAATTGATGTTCTTAACAGTTTCACCATCGCTTTCAAGCGCTAAGAAGCCATACATAACCCCCCAAAGGCCGTAACCTTGGATAGGTAGAATGATTGCATCAACTGAGTCGTCTGGTTTTTTCGAGATATAAACAGGTGAATTTTTTGTCATACGCTGAATACCAGCGATGTCTTTAATTCCTTCTGCTTTTAACGCAAAGCTACGTGCTTGGTCAAACTTAGTTTTCTCGAAATCGAATGAGTTAGGATCAACACCTTCAACAAATTCACCAGTGTTCATATCTACTACACGTGCTTCGATTCTAGAATTGAACGTATCAGATACAGTACCTGACACTTCAATATCAGCCGCAGCTAAGATATTACGTTGAATATCTTGTGTTTTATTAGCTTGCTGTAAAGGACGAAGCTGAACTGAAGCAAACGATACGATGATTGCACACACTAAACATAGTGCAACAACAACGGTTAGCGTTTTGCCGATTGATTCGTTATTACTAGACATTACGTGCCAACCTCCGCTTGATATTAGCTTGCACTACAAAGTGATCGAATAATGGTGCAAATAAGTTAGCAAATAAGATTGCTAGCATCATACCTTCTGGGAATGCCGGGTTAACAACACGGATCATTACAACCATAAAGCCGATTAACGCACCGTAAGCGAACTTACCCTTGTCAGTGAATGATGCAGATACTGGGTCTGTTGCCATGAAGAACATACCAAATGCAAAACCACCAAGAACTAAGTGCCAGTGCCAAGGCATAGCAAATACTGCGTTAGTTTCTGAACCAACTGTATTCAGTAAGAATGACGTTGCAACCATACCTAGGAATACACCTAGTACGATACGCCATGAAGCGATACGCACGTAAATTAGGAATAAACCACCGATTAATAGTGCTAGTGTTGACGTTTCACCTACAGAACCTTGAATGAAACCGTAGAACGCATTCCACCATAGTTCCATGTTGCTGTAATCAAGTGAACCAACCACTGCTTGACCAAGCATAGTTGCACCAGAGAATGAATCTACTGCAGTCCATACTGTGTCACCTGAAATTTGCGCTGGGTATGCGAAGAATAAGAACGCACGACCGGCAAGAGCAGGGTTAAGGAAGTTACGACCTGTACCACCAAAGATTTCTTTAGCGATTACAACACCAAACGTAATACCTAGTGCAACTTGCCATAAAGGAATCGTTGCAGGTAGGATTAGTGCGAATAGTACAGATGTTACGAAGAAACCTTCATTTACTTCGTGCTTACGCACTGAAGCAAATAACACTTCCCAGAAACCACCCACAGCAAACGTTACTGCGTATATTGGTAGGAAGAAGCAGGCACCGTAAAACATTTTCGCGCCCCAACCTGAGTCAGCAGTTAACTCACCACCGAATAATTGGAACAGACCAACTTGCCATGTATTTGCTAGTTCAAAACCTTGTGCTAAAGCACCTGCGGCCTGATGACCGATGTTGAACATACCAAAGAACATTGCAGGGAACGTTGCCATCCACACTAAAATCATCATACGTTTTAGGTCGATGTTATCGCGAACATGTGTTTTGCCTTTATTTACGTAACCAGGCGTATAAAAAATAGTCGCTGCAGCTTCGTAAAGCGCATACCATTTCTCGTGTTTACCACCCGGTTCAAAATGCGGCTCAATATCTTCTAGAAATTTCTTTAAACCCATCTCTCTAGCCTTCCTTCTCGATCGTAGTCAAGCAATCGCGTAGGATTGAACCATACTCGTATTTACCTGGACAAACGAAGGTACATAATGCTAAATCTTCTTCATCAAGCTCTAGCGCACCTAACGAAATTGCACCATCAAGATCACGTGCGATTAAATCACGTAATAATAGTGTAGGTAGGATGTCTAAAGGCATAACACGCTCATAGCTACCAATTGGAACCATGGCACGCTTCGAACCACCTGTTGAAGTCGTCATGTTAAATAGACGGCTTGGTGTTAGGTGAGATAAGAAGGTACGTGTTACTGAGAACTTATTAGCACCTGGTGCAATCCAACCGAATAGCTCTTTTTCGCGACCTTCAAGTAATACAGATACTTGAACATGGTAACGACCTAAGAACGCATGTGGACCTTGAGAAATAGCACCTGACAACACTGAACCAGAAATTACACGGTTATCACCGTCTTCTAATTCGCCAGCAACTAAATCATCTAAAGATGCGCCAAGCTGAGTTCTAACTAAGCGTGGGTTTTTAACACGAGGACCAGCAAGAGAAACAACACGGTCTGTGAATATTTCACCTGTCAGGAACAAATTACCAAACGCGATTACGTCTTGGTAACCTAAGTGCGAAACCTGCTTGCTAGCAGAAACTGGGTCTAAGTGATGAATGTGTGTACCAACAAGGCCAGCCGGATGTTTGCCACCAAACTCATGTACTTCTACTTGAGGGATTGATGAACTAGGCACTTGGCTACCAGCTTGTTTACAAACAAATACTTTGCCGTCAGTTAAACGAGATACCACAGCTAAACCAGCTTCAAATGCTTGAGTGTTTTCAGCAATGATCACTGCAGGATCTGCAGCTAGCGGGTTAGTGTCGATAGCCGTTACAAAGATAGAGCTCGGATTTGCATCCAAAGCAGCTACTTTGCTGAATGGGCGAGCACGTAGTGCTGTCCATTGACCTGACTGAACCAGTACTTCTTTCACTTTTTCACGGTCTAAGCTCGAAAGCTCATCGGCCTTGAAAGAGTCAAAGGTGATTTGCTCACTGCCATTAACTTCAATAACAACAGATTGCAGCACACGTTTAGCACCACGATTAATTTCTTTTACTACCCCAGAAGCTGGTGCAGTAAATAAGACGCCTGGGTTCTTTTTGTCTTCAAAAAGTACCTGGCCTTTTTTGACTTGGTCATCCACGCGAACATGCATGGTTGGACGCATACCAATATATTCTTCACCTAGCACAGCTACACGTTTGACGGCAGAACCATCATGAATAACTTGCTGAGGTGCGCCCTCTATCGGTAAATCCAGACCTTTTTTTATGTTGATCATACGCACTTGCATTACATTAACGGAAAGAAACTGAAAAATCGTACCAACCACGTCGCCTTTTGATATGCTCAGGTTAAATTCTAAATATCAAAGAATAGCCTGTTTAACACCCCAAACAAGCAACGCAGTAAACTCCTCACATATATTACCCGAATTTTAACATCAATCAGGGTGACTATGCGAGAGCAAATATGAAATTTATACGACAGATGTGATTATTTAGACTACAAAAACCATTTGAATAAAATTCAATATAGACCAAAGTGCTATTGATGCAGATTTATTTTCATCCACAAACATAAAAAGTCGCTTAAAAAAGCGACTTTTCAAAATAAAGTTTGTTTATCGATTAATCGATAAGCTGCGAAATCGCAACATCAGGATTCACATCTTGCTCGTAATCTACACTGTCGATACCAAAACCGAATAAACGTAAAAATTCGTTGTGGTAACCCACGTAATCCGTTAATTCGTCAATAGTATCTGTATCTACAGTATCCCAAACATGTTGCACACGAGCTTGAACATCATCTTCTAACTCTTTGTAGTTTTGGAATAAGTGACCACCGTCATCAAAACGTGGCGTCTCACCGTAAAGGTTTTCAGTAAATAACGCGTGAATTTGCTCTATTGTGCCTTCGTATGTACCGTCTGCTTTCATTACTTTGAATAAAGCAGAAATATATAAAGGCATAATTGGAATTGCCGAGCTTGCTTGTGTTACAACCGCATTTAATGAAGACACATACGCTTCACCATTTAAGTCTTTCGTAGACTCTTTGATTGCTTGCGTTGCACGGTCAAGATCTTCTTTGGCTTTACCGATTGTCGCATGACCGTAAATTGGCCATGTTAATTCTTTACCAATATATGTGTAGGCAGTCGTTTTGAAGTTATCAGCAAGAACATCCGCTTCTTTTAATGCGTCAATCCACATTTCCCAATCTTCACCGCCCATAACTTTAATTGTATTGTCGATGTCTTCTTGGCTTGCTGCTTCAACCGTTACTTCATCAATCACACGCTTTGAAGTGTTTAGATTCTTCGTTGTGATATCAGAACCAATTGGCTTAAGCGTTGACGAGTAAGTTTCGCCCGTATTTGGATCAGTACGACGAGGAGACGCAAGGCTGTAGATAACTAAATCAACTTTACCTAGATCAGCTTTGATAGTATCAATTGCTTTTTGCTTAATTTCGTTAGAAAACGCATCGCCATTGATATTCTTAGACCACAAACCTGCTTCTTCAGCTGCCGCTTGAAATGCTGCAGTATTATACCAACCTGCAGAGCCTGTTTTACGATCACTACCTTCTTTTTCAAAGAAAATACCTAACGTTTTCGCACCGCCACCAAACGCAGCAGTAATACGCGAGGCTAGGCCGTACCCAGTAGATGCACCAATAACGAGTACATTCTTTGGTGCGTTGCTCAGTGGTCCTTGCGCTTTCACATAGTTAATTTGTTCTTGTACATGCTCAGCACAGCCTACCGGGTGTGCGTTAGTGCAAATAAATCCACGAATTTTAGGCTTAATGACCATTGATCATCCTATATCTATCACAATAAAAATTAGCGCTAGTTTAAAGGCTAATAGTTAAAATACAGGTCTGATCAGTATAAAACTGTTCAGACCCACTGAAATCTTTCTGGGGTAAGCACCCATTTAGAGTGACTGTCCACTTAACTTTGGGTGACTGTCCTGCTAATTTAGTCGAACTTTGAGCCGCCTAAGCATTTAGGTGATTCAGGTGCCTGTCCTTGTTGTTCACTAAACTCTTCAGGAGTAAATGTGTGGATCGCTAATGCATGAATGTGGTTTGCTAATTCATCTTTTAATAGCTCATTAATTTGACGATGTCGGGCAAGTAAGCGTTTACCTGCAAACTCTTCACTCACAACCACCACTTTAAAATGCGATTCTGTTCCACGGCTATGCATATGGCTTTCATTGACAACATTCAGGTGTTTACATTCGATACCCGCAGCGAGCTTTTCCTCAATTTGTTGTTGCATTGACATGTGTCATAGACCTTTAATTGCAAAATAATTGGCCGTTACTATATCAAGGGCGTGGCTCATTTTACCAATGATTTTATCGTATTGAGCGAAAGGTAAGATTAATTCGAGGATGTTTTAACCTTTGTTGTTTGGGCAAGCAATGCTGGTAATCACGCTGACTATGGCCATTCATAATTAAGCAGCTACCACTTTGTAAAATAAGATCGTGTTGCACATTAGTGTGTTTATGCTTTATTTTGAATTTCCGCTCAGCCCCCAGAGATATTGATGCAATAGTCGGCTGCTGACCGAGCTCTTTTTCATCATCGCTGTGCCAGCCCATACAATCTTGACCATCACGGTATAAATTTACCAATAATGCATTAAAAGGTATCTGCAATTGCGCTGTTAAACGTTTACGCATGGCATCAAGCACCGCTGGCCAAGGTTCAACAATTAGCTGGGACCCTGAATAGCCATAATTAACATTCGGATCAGCAATAAAGCACTGCAAACGGGGGATCACATGACTTTTTCCATAAACTTTAATAGAAGGCTGCTGCCAATTAAGATGTTGCTGTAGGTAATAAAATAAATCGAGACTTTTTTGCGCACTTAAAGCCTTCGCTTGATAAGAAAACCCCTCAGGTAAATGATTAGGGTTGGCGTTTGGCTGTTGCATGTTAGAATTTACCTATACTTAAATACTTATCGTAAAATCATGATGACCACCCAAGCACAGCTCGGTGATAACACCTATACCCTAGAACGTTTTCCTTTAGATCAAAAAAATCGCAGTCTTCAAGCCTGGGATTCTGGTGATGAATACCTTGTCAATTATGTACAAGAACATCATCCTGACGCAAATTCAGTGCTCATTTTGAATGACAGCTTTGGCGCACTTGCTTGCGCATTCAGTTCATTAACAGTTTATTCAGTTAACGATTCGTATATTGGTCATCAAGCAACACGTTACAATTTAAAAGCCAATGAGTTAACGATTGATTCAGTTAAGCAGCTTCATTCATTACAAGCTTTACCAAGCCAGGTTGATTTAGTGATCTTAAAAGTGCCCCGTAATTTAGGCTATTTACAGCATCAGCTTGCAGCTATTAGCGCAGCTCTTCCTAAAGACATTGCAGTTATTGCCGCAGGTAAGACCAAAGATATCCATAATTCAACAATTAAAGCCTTTAATCAGTATATTGGTGATACCTCAACCAGCTTAGCAGTTAAAAAGTCTCGCTTAGTAATCAGTAAAACCAGTGGCTTTGATAAAAAAGCCCCCTTCCCTGTAAGTTGGCCACTTGAAGGCAGTGAATTTGAAATTCAAAACCATGCGAATGTATTTTCTAGAGATTCGTTAGACATTGGCGCACGTTTTTTCTTTAACTATTTACCACAAACTAGCAAAGCTCGTCGTATTATTGATTTAGGCTGTGGCAACGGCGTAGTTGGCTTGATGACTTTAAAACGCTGCCCTAAAGCCCATGTCACTTTTGTTGACGAATCGTATATGGCCGTTGAATCAGCAAAACTAAATGTTACCCACAATCTACCTGAACAACTTGAGCAATGTGAGTTTATACAAAACGATTGCTTAACCGATTTTGAACCTGACAGTGCTGATCTTGTTTTATGTAACCCACCGTTTCACCAAGCACAAGCTGTGACTGATCACATCGCTTGGCAAATGTTTAAACAAGCCAAACATACTCTTAAACAAGGTGGTGAATTAAGGATTATCGGTAATCGCCACCTCGACTACCATGAAAAACTAAAGCGCATGTTCGGCAATTGCAAACTATTAGGTTCTAACAAAAAGTTTGTCGTACTTAGTGCAACTAAAAATCATTGATGGAGCAATCTAGATGAGAAAGTTACTTTCTTTATGTGCATTATTAGCGCTTGCTGGGTGTAGTAATCAGCCTAATCAACTAATTTTAAACCCTGTTTATCAAAGTGGTAAAATCACCCATATAGATAGCAACGTAAGTACCAGTGTTATTGATTTAAGAGGTGATAATGTCACTCTAAAAATCATTGAATCCGGTAAAGTGAAGACTTTAGCCAGCCCAGGAATAGCAGATTCGCTCAAGAGTACCCTCGATAGCGCATTGAGTAGAAATGGAGCCAATATTTCTAACCTTGCAACAACTCGCTTTGAAGTTGACATTCATAAACTACAAGCCGTCGTAACTGAAAAACTGATGACACACACAAGTGTTGCCAGTATTGAGTTAGGTGTTCGTGTGATTAGAAATAACAGCAACTTTAGTAAGGTGTATCGAGGTGGTGCTAATTTAGAAGGGCCTTTAAGTCATGACCGTGCGAAAATTGAAAGTCAGCTTAATAAGTTGACTGAACAAATAATTACCCGCATTGTATCTGACCCAGAATTAATCGCTTATTTAGAGGGGTAACTATGAAGCGCATTCTCTTACTCAGTTTTATTTTATTATTTGCTCACAGTTCATTTGCAGCAACTGAAGGTAAGTTTATTCAAAAAGACAATATGTTTCCACGTGTTGAAATTGTCACGACACTTGGCAGCATCGTGGTTGAAATGGACCGCTCTCGTGCGCCGATTACCGTGAATAACTTTTTAACCTACGTTGCTGATGGCAGTTACCAAGGCAGTGTTTTTCACCGTGTAGAACGCGACGACGATAACGAACGCGATTTTGTGATCCAAGGCGGGGGTTATGACAAAGACTACGATGGCTTGCACGAATACGACCCTATTTTTAACGAAAGTGGTAATGGCTTAAAAAATGATATGTACAGTATCGCTATGGCGTACCAAGACCGTAAGCCGCACTCAGGCACTCGCCAATTCTTTTTTAACATGGACGACAATGACCATTTAAACCCGGGCCGCGATTGGGGCTTTGCCGTTTTTGGTATGGTTATGGATGGCTATGAAACACTTGATAAAATTATGCGTACAGAAACCGCATACAACGAAAAAATTGGTTACAGCTTTGTACCAAAAACACCTATCGTTATTTTAAACGTTAAAGTGCTTGACGCTAATCAATAATAATTAGGGGCTTCTTAGCCCCATCAATTGGCAATACTATGACAAACCCTCTTTCAATTTCAGAGTACTTTTCGTATTTCAAAGACAAACGTTTAATCAACATTTTTATCTTTGGTATCAGCAGTGGCTTTCCATGGGTGTTGATTGGCTCTGTTTTGTCGGCATGGTTAAAAGATGAGGGCCTAAGCCGAAGCATGATCGGCTTATTTGGTATAGTTTTCGGTGCTTACAGTATTAACTTTTTATGGTCTCCATTAGTTGACCGCGTCAAGTTACCATTCTTATTCAATTGGCTTGGTCAGCGCCGCAGCTGGATTTTATTGTGTCAGTCAGTCATTTTTATTGGCACCTTTGCACTTGCAGGTTTAGATATTAAAGCTAACCTCTGGTTTGCAGCGGCAATTTGTTTAGTCATTGCTATTGCATCTGCGACCCAAGATATTGCTATTGATGCATTTCGTATTGATACCTTAGCCGAGAATGAAAGCCATAAAGCTACCGCTGCAGCAGCGATGGCAACATCAGGTTGGTGGAGTGGCTATGCTTTACTTGGTGCCATGCCTTTTTATTTAGCTGACATTCCATCAATTGACTGGCCTGAAGTTTATTTTTTCTTATCTGTTGTCATGTTATTACTGATGAGCAGTGTTTTTTGGGCAAAAGAGCCTGATTCTAACCGCGAACTTGTGCAAGCTGAACTTGAACGCACTTACCAACAAAAGTTAGCTGGTGCCAAACAAAGCAAACTGACAAAAATAATCGCATGGCTTGCTGTAACTGTTATTGATCCATTCAAAACCTTCTTTGCGCGTAATGGTGTTAAAACAGCACTCGCATTATTAGCTTTTATCTTCTTATTTAAAATTGGTGAAGCCTTTTTAGGACGAATGTCTATTGTGTTCTATAAAGAAGTAGGCTTTTCGAATAGTGACATTGCCACCTTCTCGAAAGTGGGCACTGCAGTGCTTACCATCGCTTTCACATTCTTAGGGAGTCTATTTAATCAACGCTATGGCATTGTAAAGGGCTTGTTTATTAGTGGTATTGCGATGGCTGCTTCAAACTTAGCTTTTGCTTGGATTGCTATTGCGGGCCCTAAATTGAGTCTGTATGCCTTTGCCATTATCGTTGATGGCTTTACCCAAGCATGGTCTCTCGTTGCTATGGTGGCATTTATATCTATGCTCTGCGACAGAGCATTTAGTGCAACGCACTACGCGCTTCTTGCCTCGTTAGGTAATTTAGGTAGAACTTTGCTTTCAAGTTACAGCGGCGTTGTAATTGATGATTGGTTAGATGGTAACTGGGCCATGTTTTTTGTGCTAACAGCACTTATGGTTATTCCATCATTGGTATTTTTGTTCTTAATTCGCCATAAGCTTTATGCGTTAGAAAACAACTACCACAAAAAAAATTAACAAAATAAAAACGTATGTAAATAAAGTATAGGGATTACAATAGCGGGGCTTAAATAGTGCATCCATGCACTATTCATACTATATGCTAGAAGTTAAAAACTTCTGGGTAGTCAACAATTATGCGTCTTTTAATAAGTTAAGACCTTCGTATGGGTCAACTTCTAGCGCATCACAATAACGCATAAACTCAATAACATCTAAACGACGCTCTTGGTTTTCAATTTTACCAATAAAAGAGTGAGGCGTACCTAACACTTGTGCAAGACTGCGCATTGTGTGACCTTTCTCATGGCGCTTCGTCTTAAGCCATTTCGTTAATTTTGAGTTTTCTTCAGAAGAAACTGTTTTACCCATCATAAAATACATCTCCTACTAGATGATTTAAATTAAAAATTTAGAGTGAAATTTTGCCCGTCTCACTCCTGAACACATTATATACTAATAACTTATGCTTTGGATGAATAATTATACAAATGTCCTTCTTTTAGGAATGGACCGCATAGTTAAACAAACTTAATTGTAGCTAAAATTAAAGCATGTGCTCTATTGCCAGTTGTTAACTGTACCAAAAAATTAATCAATTGAAACCTTATCACACTTAAATTATCGCTTTATAAACTGTAAATTTATGCTTAAAGTGTATGTAAATACTGAAAAAGGTTAAGAAATGTTTCGTATATTATTTTTGTTGCCAATTGTACTCTGTGTAGCGTGGTACCTGTTTCTTAGACACAATCGTGTACCAATTAAGCAGGGGAAAAAAGGATTTGTATATATATTAATCGCCTCTGTATTCGTTTTGGGCTTTTTTTTACTGATGATTAAAGTGACTCAACACTAGAGTCACTTATTATTAATCAAGGCGCAACGAAGTTACCTAAACGAGCTAACGATTTCGTTTTCTTAGCACTAATAAGCAAGGAGAACTGTGTCGTATGGTCTCGAATACCAATCTGCCAATTACTGCAATAACTAATTGCAGCAACGACGTTTACTGACTGAACCACAACACAATACCCTTATATAGATGCATGCCTAGAACCTCAAAATGAACCTATTCCTTTTATAAGTTCTTACTCAACAACCAAGCTTTCAAACTCAGCCCTTAACTTTGGCAATGCGATCTGAACAGGTTGATTGATGTGTATTTTCAGCTAGCTGCTGATTACTTGGTATTACCCGAAAGCAACTAAATTACCGTTACGATAAAACTGCTAACAACTAAGGTTTCTATTCTTTTGTTATTCTTAAACTCAGAAGCTAAAACTTACTTCTGCTGATGCGTGAGTGCATTAATGAAGGGATTAAGAGAGTATGAACAATAAAAAAGCCACATAAAGTGGCTTTTTCAAAAAATTTTTAAACGCTAAAGCTAGCTCCGCAACCACAAGTTGTTGTTGCGTTAGGGTTGTTAACGAAGAAACGTGCGCCCTCTAACCCTTCAGTATAATCTACCGTACCATCGACTAAGTATTGAATACTCATCGGGTCGACCACTAAGGTAACACCGTTTTTTTCAATCTCTAAATCGCCAGGGTTGGCTTTTTCATCAAAAGTAAAACCGTACTGAAACCCAGAACAACCACCACCTGTTACATAAACACGTAGCTTTAGATCCGGATTCTCTTCTTCTTCGATTAACTGTTTAACACGAACAGCTGCTGCATCGCTGAACTTAATTGGCAACTCATCAGACATACCGAGACCCTCAAAACCTATAATGTGGCGATTATCTAATACCCGAGTGTTTTAATCAAGTATCTCAAGGGAGCAATATCCGTACTTAATAACAGCACGGGTAGGCTATACACTTTAAACTCATCATCTTAGATAATAGGATTGCCCGAGTTTTAGCTAAAAAGACCAATAAAAATACAAAAAGGTTGTAATTTAGGCGTATAATTACTGAACGATCAATGATGATATTGTTTTATGCGAACCTATTTGTTGCCACTCATCCTATTAATGCTGGGTATGTCGGGTAGTGTCACTGCTGCTGATAATGAAACATGGAAAATTACATCTTTAGAAGTTCCTCCCTATGCCAGCAGTAAAATGGCAAATGGCGGTAATGCGATTGCTTCATTGAGAAACACACTTGCAAAACAAGGAATTGAGCTTAATGTTGAATACTTACCATGGCAAGATGCAATCGAAAAGGCCGAACAACCGGGGTATCTAGGTTACTACCCAGCTTGGCTCTCGGAAATAAAACCAGGCTTTATCGCTTCTCCTACTATTTTTAACTCACAACTTGCTGTGTTAACAAATCAACAGAATGAACAAGCATTTGATAATTTAGAAAAGCTCTTTAATGATAATAAAGTGGCTGTAGTCGACTCTTATGTCTATCCTGGATATATTGAGAACATAATTCAAGCTTATGATGACAGCATCATTCGAGTCGCCACCGATGAGCAGTTATTCATCTTATTAACGACTAATCAGGTTAAGTTTGTCATTTCAGCTCCTGAGATTTTAGGTTATTTTGCTATTGAAAAGGGGTTACCTGAACCGAAAATAGTCAGACAATTTACAGATTTCCCACTCGTTATTGGTATTAAAAACACACCAGAGAATCAAAGCAAACTAGCTCAACTACAGAGCTTATTTGATGACAATTCACAATCGACAACACACTATATAAAACCCAAAAAGTTATTATTTACCTATATAGATATCCCTCATATAGCGCCATTCAAACAGTTTATGGAAACTGTTTATGATGAATTAAATATCAAAACTCAACTTCAAGCCGTGCCCTCACGCAGAGGCGTGCTATTACTTAATGTTGGGATAGTCGATGGGGATATAGTTCGTTCAAAAAGCAACCTAAGTAAGTTCGATGATATTATCGTCGTTGAACCAAGCTTAGGTACCGTAAATATTGTCTTAATATGTCGTAAATCTGAAACATGTAACCGTACTAACTTAGACGATAAAAACATTAGTATTATGAGCTCGATGGGAGACCTTGAATTGCTCAAGGAGTTTAATATTCAAGCGCGTGTAATTCTAAATGAAGATTTAAACCATATATTAAGAATGCTAAAGAAAGGCCGAGTTGACAATGTGCTCTACCCTGCACTTGAAATTGATATTCATAACTTGCGAAAAGAATTTGAAGTTGTTGTACTTAGACAAATGACAGTCAATACTGTTGTACATAAAAAACATGCTGGGCTCGTCCCCGAACTATCTCATGCAATTAAAGCACATTTACCTTCTCTTACGGATCAGCTGAATAGTAACCGTACCGATAACCTTCATTGAGTAAATTACTTATTAATTTCAAAATCACAAGGACTTAGTGAATTTGATTTGCTAAACTGCGGCTCAAAAGTGCTGTGAGGAAATATGCATGTGGCTTGAAAGACTAAGACGTCGTTTAGCAAAGCCTAAAACATCTGTGCAGTTGTGCTTACTTGGTGTAAGTGCAGGGTTAATTGCGGCAGTTTTAATCATTCTTTTTCGCCTCACTATCATGTTTTTCCAGAGTTTATTTCTTGAGAAGCCTGATGACTTCTCAACACTACCCACTCTTGAACGAGTTCTTCTTCCGGTCAGTGCCGCCTTATTAATTGCTCTATTTGCAGCTCTAACTGGCTTTAAGCATTATCGCCTTGGCATTCCATTTGTAATACACCGCATTAAAAAACATTATGGTCATATGCCGCTTTACAACACGGTGAACCAATTTGTCGGTGGAGCATTAGCCCTGATAAGTGGTTTTTCGGTAGGTCGAGAAGGCCCTTCGGTACATATGGGTGCAACGGGCGCCAGCTTACTGGCCGATAAATTACACCTTCCACACAATGCAATGCGTACCCTAACAGGGTGTGGTGTTGCAGCCGGTATCGCCGCCTCATTTAACACCCCGCTTGCAGCCGTTATTTTCGTAATGGAGGTGGTGCTTAGAGAATATAAAGTGCATATTTTCGTGCCCATCATGCTCGCTGCGGTAACTGGCGCATTAGCGACTCAATTTGTATTTGGTGACGCTTCTGAGCTTGCACTTATTACTATGAATCCATTGAGTGGTTGGCATTACCCATTTTTAATCATCTTTGGTATGGCACTTGGTGCTGTTGCTTATGCATTTAACCAAAACTTGATGCTTATAATCCGCACTTTTAAACCGCTAAGCATGTTCCCTCGCCTATTACTGGCAGGTTTAATCGCAGGCTTAATTGCTTATATGGTTCCCCATGCAATGGGCTCAGGTATGAGCGCTATCACTATTGCCATTGAATCACCAGATGATGTGCAGTTTTTAACTACCATCTTGATTGCCAAATTACTCGCCACCTTATTTGCTATTGGCTTGGGTATTCCTGGCGGGATCATCGGTCCTGTAATTGGGCTTGGGGTATTAATGGGCACTTTAATGGCTTTTTTTGCTCAGTTTATTAGCCCGGGAGTTGATATTACTGGTACCTACAGCATGCTTGGCATGGCAGGATTATTGGCAGCTACATTGCACGCACCACTTGCTGCACTCACTACGGTTATGGAGTTAACCTCAAGTCCAGAGATTATTGTGCCAGCCATGCTGGTGATCTCAACGGCTTATGTCACGGCACTGCAGTTTTTTGGTAACCGCTCTATTTTTATGCAGCAACTTGATTTCCAAGGGCTTGAGTATCAAATATCGCCAGCTACCGAAGCGTTACAAAAAGTCGGAGTAATGGCTGAAATGGATGAACAATTCAAGTTACTTTACAGTGATGACAAACAGCAAATCAAAGAATCGCTTGATGCCCTTGATAGCCAAACGCCGCTTATTGTGCATGATGAAGAAAACGGCTATCGTCTTGCTGAATATGATTTAAGTCTAATGTCTGATCAAAATAGTAATATCAAATACGTCAACCTTACTGGGCTAAGTAGCCAAGCAACGTTAGCCGATGCCTTTGATTTACTGAAAGATAAACGCAGCGGTGCGGTGTATATATACAACCTACTTGATAACCAACAAATTATGGGTCTTTTGCGTTGGGATCAAATCAGGCATATCCTTACCATACGCAACAGTTTGTTATAACAATTAAAATGGATACTTAAATGACTGCGCTATTAGTTTATAAAACGTTTCATGTGTTCTTTATGATCGCTTGGTTTGCCGGTATTTTTTACCTGCCTCGGCTATTCGTTTACCACGCAATGAGTGAAGAAAAAGCCTGTAACTCAATGCTAAAAGTCATGGAGCGACGTTTACTTTATTTCGTTACGCCGTTTGCCGTATTAACACTCGTGTTTGGCGTATTAACGATTTTTGAATATGGTCGTGATTGGTTTAGATACAGCATGTGGCTGCACTACAAACTGGTATTAGTGATTATTCTTTATATCTATCATGGCTACTGCTTTAAATTACTGGCTGATTTTAAGCATGATCGCAATAAACGTAGCGATCGCTTTTACCGTATTTTTAATGAAGTTCCGGTACTCATCCTTTTAGCTATAGTGGCACTGGCAATTATTAAACCTAACTTATAATTTGCTGCTGTGTACGCTAAAAATTTGCTATAGTACTGCGCAAATTTATGCGGCCTCCCATACCGAGTGCCAGCGCCCTATAAATGTGATTAGGAACAAACCCCATGCTAAGTTTCCAAGGTGAAAATATCCTGTCGGTCAATCAGCTTGATCGAGATTGTATTGAACGTATTTTTGCAGTTGCTAAGAAAATGGAGCCTTATGCTAAAAAGCAAAAGCGCACCAATGTTTTAGAGGGCGCAATTTTAGCGAACTTGTTCTTTGAACCAAGCACGCGTACTCGCGTAAGCTTTGGTACCGCATTTAACTTACTAGGTGGCTTAGTCCGCGAAACAACAGGCATGCAAAGCTCTGCGCTAGCAAAAGGTGAATCGTTATATGACACCGCTCGTGTTATCTCTGCGTATGCAGATGCAGTCGCAATGCGCCACCCTGATGCAGGCTCCGTTGCTGAGTTTGCCACTGGGTGTGATGTACCAGTAATCAATGGCGGTGACGGCCCAAATGAGCACCCAACTCAAGCCCTACTTGACTTACTAACGATTGAACGTGAACTTGGCCGTTTCAACCAAAGTATCGACGGTATGCACATTGCCCTTGTGGGTGATTTAAAATACGGCCGTACTGTGCACTCTTTATCTAAGTTACTGTGTCATTATAAAGACGTAAAATTCTCTATGGTGGCACCTGATGGCTTACAAATGCCAGACTACATTTTAGATGCTGTTGATAACGCCGGTCATAAAATTCAACTAGTAGATAAAATGGAAGGCAACTTAGCGGCTGATATTGTATATCAAACCCGCATTCAAGAAGAGCGCTTCCCTTCACAAGAAGAAGCGAACAAATACCGTGGTGGTTTTCGTATCAGCCAAGCAATTTACAATGCACACTGTAAACCAAACTCAGTACTGATGCACCCACTGCCTCGTGATAGCCGTTTAGAAGCAAACGAGCTTGATAACGATTTAAATAGCAACGACAACCTAGCAATTTTCCGCCAAGTTCAAAATGGCGTGTTAATCCGCATGGCGTTGTTTGCTCTAACCTTAGATGTTGCCGACAAAGTTGAGCAATATGAAGTCGACGTGCCTTGGTTTAGCCGTAAACGTAATAGTTAACTCGCTTCGTTTTGGGCTCTTTGAGCCCTTACAAACCAACTCATTTAACGTGACAACCCAATAGGACTATTCATGACAATTAGCCAAGATCTTTTTAATCGCGCGCAAGAATCAATCCCAGGCGGTGTAAACTCACCAGTTCGTGCCTTCAATGGCGTTGGCGGTACTCCTTTATTCATCACTAAAGCAGAAGGTCCTTTTACCTTTGATGCTGATGGTAACCGTTATATCGATTACGTTGGTTCATGGGGACCAATGATCATGGGTCATAACCACCCTGCTATTAAACAAGCGGTATTAGAAGCCGTTGAAAATGGCTTAAGCTATGGTGCACCAACCGAAACTGAAATCTTAATGGCCGAGAAAGTAAAAGAGCTGGTACCATCAATCGAAAAAGTACGTATGGTAAGCTCAGGTACTGAAGCAACCATGAGTGCGATTCGCTTAGCACGTGGTTTCACTGGTCGTGACAAAATCTTAAAGTTTGAAGGCTGTTACCATGGTCATGCTGACTCACTACTTGTAAAAGCAGGCTCAGGCGCGCTGACTATGGGTGTACCTAACTCACCAGGTATTCCTGAAGACTTCGCTAAGCACACATTAACGGTGTCGTTTAACAATCTTGATGAAGTAAAAGCCATTTTCGCAAAATACGCTGACGAAATCGCTTGTATCATCGTTGAGCCAGTTGCTGGCAACATGAACTGTATTCCACCTGTACCAGGCTTCTTAGAAGGTTTACGTGAGGTGTGTGATGAATACAAATCTGTGCTTATTTTTGATGAAGTAATGACAGGTTTCCGTGTTGCTTTAGGTGGCGCACAAGCTTACTACAATATCAAACCAGACCTTACTTGCTTAGGTAAAGTAATAGGCGGCGGTATGCCAGTGGGTGCATTTGGTGGTAAGAAAGAAATCATGGATTACATCGCACCTGTCGGCCCTGTTTATCAAGCGGGTACATTATCAGGTAACCCAATTGCCATGGCAGCAGGCTTAAAATCGCTTGAATTATTATGCGCTGAAGGTCTACACGATGAACTAGAAGCTAAAAGTAAAGCAATTTGTGAAGGCTTTGAAGCCGCTGCGAAAAAAGCAGGCATTGCACTTACAACAAACTACGCAGGTGGAATGTACGGCTTCTTCTTTACTGATAAAGAAAAAGTAACTAGCTATCAACAAGCGACTGAGTGTGATTTAGAGCGTTTTAAAAAGTTCTTCCACTTAATGCTTGAAGAAGGCGTTTACCTAGCTCCTTCTGCTTTCGAAGCTGGCTTTGTGTGTGCTGAGCACTCTGAAAAAGAGATCAACGACACCATTGCAGCCGCAGAGCGCGCATTCGCGAAGCTTTAATCTAAAAAATAAAATAGGTCACTTTAATCGGTGGCCTATACTTCCAAACGTTTACCCCCTCAGAAAATAATAGATCAGATTATTTTCGAAAATTTAAAACCAAAAATATTATAATTAAAACATCATTTATACAAACCAAATGATTTTTTCCTGCATTTATATTTTAAAATGTAACGAAAACGACATAAAATTCCCAACAAACTGTTTTATAAGAATTAAAAGTAGAATTAAAATTTACTTAACGCAATTACATCAAGTTACATCTGTGTATTTTTTTTATAAACAAGCAAAAAATATCAACTTTAGATCGTTCCAAGGCGTTTTTTTGTAAGTTTATCGTATTTGTAATATAAAAAATTGATCTGTATGTCCCTAATGTGTTACCAATTTGTTTCACGCTTTATTTAATGGTTAAAACTCCAAATAAATAAAAAACAAAGCGTGATAGTTATTAACAAACAATAACAAATCAAAAATCTAAAATTTCACAGGGAAAGCTCAATGAAAAACAACTTTTCAAAAACATTTAAGCGTTCATTCACAGCTGCAGCTGTTGCTATGACCTTAAGTGCAGCAATGCCTGCTATGGCTGACAATGTTAATGGTGCAATCAAAGGTAACATCATTACTCAGTCTGGTGTTTCTTTAGCTGGTGCAACAATCACCATTACCGATAAGTCAAAAGGTTATGAAAAAACTCTCATTGCAGATGCAAATGGCCAGTTTAATCTTAACCAAGTACCTGTTGGTAAATATAATGTAACAGTGTCACAAGCTGGTTTTGAAAAAGCACAGATCAACGATGTAATTATCGGTGTTGGTAAAACTGCACTACTCGAGATTCCATTGGTTGAAGGTAATATAGAACGTATTGCAGTTGTTGGTGGCGCAGTTCGTGCTGTTGACGTTTCGGTTACGGAATCATCATTGAACATTAGTTCAGAAGAACTTGAATTATTACCAGTTGCTCGTTCATTAACATCAGTTGCTTTACTAGCCCCTGGTGCAACTGAAGGTGATAGTCGCTTTGGTGATCAAGCATCATTCGGTGGCTCATCTGTCGCAGAAAACGCATATTACGTAAATGGTCTTAATATGACTAACTTCCGTAACGGTTTAGGTGGCGCAACCATTCCATTCTCAGCATATGATAGCTTCCAAATTAAGACTGGTGGTTATTCGTCTGAGTTTGGTCGAACAACTGGTGGCCTGATCTCTGCAGTAACAAAATCAGGTACGAATGACTTTCACTTTGGTGTTGAGTCAATTTACTCTCCTGATTCATTAAGAGAACAAGCACCAAATTCAGTTTACTTACAAAATGATCGTTGTGAGGCTGCTGATGGTCACTGTATTGGTGATTTATTTGTTAACAACCAAGATGACTATGTAAACTCATTTGAAACAAATATTTATGCTTCAGGTGCACTAATTGAAGATACGCTTTTCTTCTACGGAATTTATACATTCCGTGATATCGAAGAAGAGTACGGTAACGCTTCTCAAACCTCTCTAACAAAAGAAAAAGATGATGACCCTTACTATCTAGCGCGTATTGACTGGAACATTAATGATGATCATCAATTAATGCTTTGGGGTTTTAGCGATGAACGCACATACTCAGAAAGCACAATCGAAGATCCTAATGGCGTTGGGAACTACACAGTAGATGGTGGTACAGCTTATCACAAACGCGGTGGTGAAAGTTTTGCAGTACGTTATACAGGTAACCTAACTGATGACTTAAGCATGTCTGCTATGTATGGTGAAGTTAAATTCTCAGAAACTGATTATTCTGACTTTGATGACTG
Source organism: Pseudoalteromonas sp. OFAV1 (assembly GCF_021532595.1). Taxonomy (NCBI): domain Bacteria; kingdom Pseudomonadati; phylum Pseudomonadota; class Gammaproteobacteria; order Alteromonadales; family Pseudoalteromonadaceae; genus Pseudoalteromonas; species Pseudoalteromonas sp. OFAV1. The sequence goes on along the minus strand of NZ_JAKGBG010000052.1, from coordinate 4,433 downwards.
CCCTACTGGCTATGACGCAGACTTAGGTGTTGATACTACCTGTTATGTAAACTTCACTGTAGGCGCCAATGAAGATAAGCGCGAGCAATTGCGCGTTGACTTTGATTGGTACTTAAATGATGAGCATACATTAAGATTTGGTTATGACTCAGAAACCAATACATCAGATGCAACTACGATTAACTCTGGTGGTATTTACTACTACTACAGAACATACGAAGAAGGTGCTCGCCTTCCAAACGGTTATATTCTTCCAGAAGAAATGAAAACAACTCGTGTACGTAACTATAAGAATGGTGGTGCATTTGAAGTTGAAAACTGGGCGATTTATATCGAAGATCAATGGGCTGTTACAGATAACTTAACGTTAACTTTAGGTCTACGTAATGACAGTTTCACAAACTACAATGCTGATGGTGATGAATTTGTATCTATTGATAACCAAATTGCGCCAAGATTAGGTGCATCTTGGGATATCAATGGTGACGGTGACAGTAAATTATTTATTACCGCAGGTCGATATTACTTACCTGTTGCTGCAAATACGAACATTCGCCTTGCAGGTGCCGAAACTTATATCCACACTTGGTATGAGTATGAGGGTCTTAATGCTGACGGTACTCCTGTAGGTTTGAGCAATCAATTAGGTGATATCGCTATTTCAAATGGTGGTGACGGAACTGCAAAACCTTCAAACACCCTAGCAGATAAAGACCTTGAGCCTATGTATAATGATGAAATCATTGTAGGTTATCAAGCAGCGATTAATGATGACTGGTCTTGGAGCATCAAAGGTACATACCGCACACTTGGTAATCAAATTGATGATGGCTCATACATCTTTAGAGATGAAAATGGTGAATATCTTGGTGAAAACTGGTTCTTATTCAACCCAGGTAATGGCGCAACATTTAATTTTGACTTAGATGGTGACGGTGTAACTGAAGAGTATAGCTTCACAGCTGAAGAGCTAGGTTATCCTGAAGCTAAACGTCGTTACGCTGCCGTTGACCTTTCAATTGAGAAAAGTTGGGATGAGGTTTGGTCTTTAAAAGCACTATACACTTGGTCACATAACTACGGTAACACAGAAGGTTTTGTTAAATCTGATAATGGTCAAGATGATGCTGGTTTAACACAAGACTGGGATTACCCTTATCTTATGGATGGTGCTAACGGTAACTTACCAGCAGACCGTCGTCACAATATTAAAGTTTACGGTGCATACGCAGTTACTGAAAACTTCTTAGTAGGCGCAAATCTAAATGTTGCTTCTGGTCGTCCTTGGACAGCATTAGGTGCGGGCTATACACCAAACCCAGACTTATATGATTATGGCGATACTTATTATGTTGGTGATAAACGCTACCCTCGCGGCAGCATGGGAACAACTCCCTGGACAGCGCGATTAGATCTTAACTTTACGTACAACCTGCATTTTAATGACCAAAAAGTACGCTTCGCATTAGATATTTTCAATGTATTTGATGCAGCTACAGCAACTCGTTATGACGAAGTTGCTGAAATAGCGGCTGGTGATGACAGTGCAACATTTGGTTTAGCGGAAAGTTATCAATCTCCTCGTCGAGTCCAACTATCTGCTTCTTATGACTTTTAATTTCGATTAAATTAGTAAGATAAGCAACGATTCTAAAAGCCTCATTATGAGGCTTTTATTTTTTAATATTTACAACTAGTAGTGCTGCAATAATTAGTCGATATTTATCTGAAGTAAATCAAGCAACCTTATAAAATACAAGTGAAAGCATGAGGAAGGAGCAAGACTTCAAAATAAAATCATACTAATGGTAGGTTAATAGCTTTCACAGCATCAATGTCTGATTTAGGCATACAAGAATAATTAATTATTCTACAAGTCATCCAATAAAGTACTGCAATTCAAACTCTATAAACGTCAGTTCGCTTGCCAGAAACACTGAAGGAAGTGCATTCATGGCAATCTACAACATACAAAATTTAGCTCAATTATACATTGAGCTAAATAGTTTCAGGGCCAAGTTTAACGCTGACAATTAGGCCTTGGCTCAAACTCGCTGGCAAGAATGGGGAGCTGTACAACCTTGCCGCATCCAGGAGGCGCTTGCAGGCCGGTTTCTTCGTTAATAAAGGCCCAACGAATAGAAGCTGGGCGTGTATCAGCTATAGCTTCAGGATTGAGTGGTTTAAGGTAGCGAATATAGGCTTCTAGTGCACCAACACTGCCTGTTAAACCAGTGCTCTTGTTATCGTCGCGACCAATCCATGCAACAGTAACTGTGTTTTGGTCAAAACCTGCAAACCAACTATCGCGCAAGTCATTACTGGTGCCTGTTTTACCAGCAAGCTGAATTGATGGAAAGTGGGCATTTAAACGCTTTGCTGTACCGTCTTTGGTCACTCGTTTCATTGCATATTTGGTCATGTAGATTGATGCATCGTCAAAGCGTTTTTGTGAGGTGACATCATGTTTATAAAGCACTTTACCTACTGAGTCTGTCAGTGCTGAAATAGACGTTAACTCGCGGTACTGACCATCTGCAGCAAGCGTTGTATAAAGCTGCGCGACTTCAAAGCTAGAAAGCTCAAGTGCACCTAAAAGTAATGATGGATATTGATCAATACGCCCTTCTACACCTAAACGCTTCAAAGTATCAGCCACTTTATCTACACCAACATCAAGACCCGTGTTAACCGCAGGAATATTTATACTGTTACTAAATGCTTTGTATAGTGGCATTGGTCCGCGGAACTGCTTATCGAAGTTCTCTGGTTGCCATACTTTGCCCTGTTCGTTAGTCACTTGCAGCGGTGAGTCATCTACTAAAGTGGCAACATTAAACTGACCACTTTCAAATGCCGTTAAATAAACTGCTGGCTTAACTAATGAGCCAATATTACGTTTGGTATCTAGTACACGGTTAAAGCCAAAATAACGTACGTCACGGCCTGCAACTAGCGCCGACACTCCACCTTTTTCAACATTAACAGAGATCATCGCTGCCTCAAGCTCTTCTGTTTTAGGGCGTTTTTCAAGATACGGCAAGCTTGCTTCAATCGACTCTTCCATAGCCGTTTGCTTTTGTAAGTCAAAATAGGTAAAGACACGTACTCCGGCATCTATCACTTGCTGATCTGGTAGTAGGCGCTTTAATTCTCGGTTAACTAATTCTAAGTAACCCGGATACGACTTTTGCAGGCTGTCTTTCATTGGTGCAATATCAATAGGACGCTTTAATGCCGCGCGATATTCACGTGTATCAATAAGCTTGTTTTCAACCATTAATCGCAGCACTAAATCACGGCGCTCCATTGCGCGCTCACTATAACGGCGCGGATTGTAATACGATGGCCCTTTTACCATAGCAACTAACAACGCAATTTGGTCGTATTCAAGTTCATCCACAGGTTTTGAGAAATAAAACTCAGCGGCTAGGCCCATACCATGAACACCTTGATTGTAAGACTGACCTAAATACACTTCATTGAGGTAGGCCTCTAAAATTTCATCTTTGCTGTAGCGGTAATCTAGAATTAAGGCAATTAGCGCCTCATTAAATTTACGTACCAAAGAGCGCTCACGAGTTAAGTAGATATTTTTTGCTAACTGCTGAGTTAAAGTACTGCCGCCCTGTACGGTACGCCCTGCTTTGATATTGCTATACAAAGCACGCATAATTGACCACACCGATACGCCGTGATGGTCATAGAAATTACGGTCTTCAACCACCAGCAAGGTGTCTTTTAGCATTGGCGGAAATTTATCAAGCGGTACAAACTCACGATCTTGCTTTGAGTCATTGCCGATACGTGCAATTTGTACTGGCTCTAACCGTGCGCTATTCAAACGGCGACCAAATTTATCTTTAATGGTTGCTAACTTTTGTCCCGAAAAACGCAACTCAATAACGTGTGCATCTTCAAGGCCGTCATAAAATTCAAATTCACGGCGATACACTTTAATGCTGTTAGCAGATTTAACATACTGACCTGTACGGCTGAGTTTATTTACTGAAGAGTAATTTAAGCGGTTTAACTCCCAAATAACTTCTTGCTGGGATAAATATTGCCCAGGATAAAAACTCATTGCACGCGCATAGACTTGGGCTGGTAACTGCCACTTATTCCCCTCAAATTGGCGGGTAATTTTGGCATCAAGGTAAATAAGGTACAGTGTCATAGCAATGACAACTGCTAAAGAAAGCTTCCAAAATATTGACCAAAGCTTTCTTAGTATCCCCGCTTTAGTAGCATTTTTAGGTGAATTTTTACGCTTAGAAGAAGAGCGTGAAGATGCCGCTTTAGTTTTTGATGACGACTTTTTTGCAGGTGTTTTTTTATCAGCCATTGAGTTCGCTATTGATCAGTTAATTTTACAGGACAAGCTAGGCAATATTAACACCTGTAAAATTAACAGTCACTTAAACTCGGTTAGC
>NZ_JAKGBG010000051.1:0-32436 GCF_021532595.1 Pseudoalteromonas sp. OFAV1 | reverse complement strand
TTGCCTACATAAGCAAGCTGTTGCTGAGCAGCTAACAAAAAGTTATCAGTAGCCGAAACCAACTTAGCAGCATAGGCTTTGTGATTACTCATTGTTTTATCTATTAGTTGTTGTTTTTGAACTTGGTAGCTCGAGTAATAACTATTTAAAAAGGTAATAAGCGTTGCAGAAAACGCTAATAATAAAATTAAACGACGTAGGTTTAAGCGTTTGCTAAGACTATTAAGCACGATACTTCTCACATATGGGCCCCAAATTCCATATCGGGTACATCTAATACCTTTATACTAGCAATTTGTTCTGTGTACCTCTATAAAACTTTTATCAGAATTTGATTTAGCGCAAACAAATAAGTGTAATTACTCTAATTTCAAGTTACTGCTTTTTACAAAGGAAACATCCTTAATTTAAGTGAAAACATCTGCAAATAGATGGTTCAACCAAGTAATGGCAATTCATTTCTTGTAATGTTTTTTCAGTCAAATACTAAGCTAAGCGTTTAAAGCTTTACGGGTCAGTAATTGAACAAAAAGTAACTTGCTTTGAAATAATAATTTATTACAATGTTAAGACATAATAAAAATAAAGTTTTCTTATGCGCCAACATTGTTCCGATATTATAAAGTCACTCCCCACACACCGCCTTATGGCATTAGACGTAATGCGGGGGCTAACTATCACCGCTATGATCTTAGTAAATAATCCGGGGAGTTGGGGAGCGATGTATTGGCCATTGAAGCATGCACAATGGCATGGTTGGACACCGACTGATTTAATTTTTCCGTTTTTTATTTTTATTGTCGGCATGTCTATCACGCTATCAGTAAATAACTTGCGCGCTAAAGGAGTGAGTGATCAGCAAATAGTAAAAGCAGGTGTTATTCGCACCCTTAAGCTTATTGCTCTTGGTTGGTTTTTAGCCCTGTTTTATTACAACTTTCGAGACCCCTCTTTCAGCTGGGTTGATGACAAACTATTGCAACTGCGAGTTTTAGGCGTTCTGCAACGTATTGGTTTAGTGTATTTAGTCGCTCTGTGTTGTTATCTCTATTTATCGCCTAAGAAAATAGCCATTACTTGCATCACTCTTTTATTATTTTATGGCGCCGCCATGCTTTATATCCCTTATACCTTGCCAAACGGCGAGGTAGTGAGTGGCTTATGGTTATATGGCAACAACTTAAGTGCCTTTATTGATAGTACGGTTTTAGGTAGTCACCATGTGTATTATGCGAATGCTAAGCCACTGCCATTTGATCCTGAGGGGCTTTTTTCTACACTTCCAGCCATTGCCAGTGCGCTAAGTGGCATCTTGGCTGCGGTTTACTTAACAAAACAACCTGATCTTAAAAAGCAAGCCCACGCATTTATCTTAGCAGGCATATTAGCTGTTTTTGCCGGCTATGCTATTTCGCCATTAACGCCTATCAACAAAGCATTATGGACACCAAGCTATGTGTTGCTCAGCTCTGGGCTTGCTATTATTACGTATGCCCTGTGCAGTGCCATTTTAGATATTTATAAAGTACGAAGCTGGGGCGCACCCTTTATTGTATTTGGCGCCAATGCGATACTCTTTTTTATGTTTGCAGGCGTATTTGCACGGCTATTAATAATGATTCCAATAGGCGATAGCAGTTTAAAAGGCAGTATTTATGGCTTAATACAAGTGTTTATAAGCAACGATTATTTAGCATCATTTGTATTTTCGCTGTTGTTTTTAGCCGTATCTTACCTGGTGATGCTCACGTGTTATAGAAAAGGTATTTTTTGGAAAGTGTAGGTTTTTAAAAAATGGGCTAGTCAGACTAGCCCATTAAATTAGCAGTTAAGTCTGTGGTATTGCATGACTTTGCTGATCGAGTAGATACAAAATTGACTGATAACTAATGCCACTGTGCTCAGTTAAACCAATTTCACAGCTACGACTGTTAGACACACCGCGACTACAATTTTTTGGCACGTGTTGTTTAAGGGTTTTTAACGCGTTGCTATTTAGCTCTGGCAAGTTAAATCCTTTATCTCCGGCAAAACCACAACACTCAATATCAGCTGGAATAATCACTTCATTGCTACATGCCTTGGCAAGCGACACTAAGCTTTGCTCTTTACCTAATCGCTTTGAGCTACAAGTAACATGCAGCATCACAGGCTCATTCACTGGCGTTACTTGCAAATTAGGCAGTAAATGCTGGGCTGCAAAATCAGCACTTTCGTAAATTGAGAGTGATGAATTTTGCGCGGCATTGAGAGTGGTGAGCGCACAAGGGCTGGCATCAAAAACGATGGGATATTGGCCATTATTTGAAAGCGTCTCAAGCTCAGTAAGTAACTGCTCACTTTTATTTAAAAACTCTTTATTCAAGCCTTTACTCGCAAATGGCATTCCACAACACAGTGAATCTACTTGTTTAGGTATTACAACCTCAAATCCCGCTTTTTGGGCTAATGAATGCATAACATCAATCAGTGGTCGTTTATCATCGGCAAGTTTATCTGCTGCAAAAACGCGAGTTGCACAGCTAGGCATATACACCAACTTTTTAGCCTGTTGGGGTTGTTTAGAATTATTATTTATTGGTTGCTCCCCTCTTGGCCAAGCCGAGTAATACAACGGCGTACCAAGCAACTTATGAGCAGGTTTACTAAGACTTCTTAGGTTATTACTACCTATTGCTTTTTCGAGCACGTGCATCACGTTTAAGCCAAATCGAGCGCCAGATGCGACAACTGCAAAATGCTGACTAGCAAAGCGAGCTAATGACCGTTTCACTTTGCTTGAAGAGGCTTGCTCTGCTCTGAGCGATTTTATAAATTCGCCCGTGTTTATTCCGACCGGGCATTTTAGCCCGCAAAGTCCCGTCGCCGCACACGAATCAATACCAAGATATTTAAAGTCAGCCTCGATAACACTGAGCTTTTGGTTTAATTTCTGCTTACTCGCTAAATCATCGGTTGTTAGCAATTGATTGTGTAGCTCAGTGCGGTGTCGCCACAAGGTAATACGCTGCCTTGGTGTTAAGGTAAGACCTTTTGATGGGCAAACAACTTCGCAAAAGCCACATTCGATACAGGTATCGATAATATCATCACTTTTTGGCATGACTTTTAAATGCTGAGTGTGGGCATTTTTATCATGATTAATAATGACACCAGGATTAAGAATGTTGTGTTGATCAAATAGCTGTTTTAGCTTAACCATTACAGCGAAACCATCATCGCCCCACTCTGTTGCTACAAAAGGTGCCATGTTACGCCCTGTGCCATGCTCTGCTTTTAAAGAGCCTTTTAGCTCAACCGCTACTAGGTTAGCCACATCGGCCATAAATTGCTCATAACGATTAACTTGATCTTGTGTATCGAACGCTTGGGTGAATACAAAATGCAAGTTACCCGCTAAAGCATGACCAAAAATAATGGCTTCATCATAACCATATTTAATGAAGAGCTGATGAAGTGCGTTCACGCCTTGTGCTAATTTATCAAGCGTGAAGGCAACATCTTCAATAATTACGGTGGTGCCTGTTTCGCGCACAGCACCGACAGCAGGAAAGGTGCCTTTACGGATATTCCAAAGTGCCGCATTACGGGCACTATCAGCAGAAAAATCAATCGCTGCTAATTGGTTTTGGCTAAACTGTGCAATAAGTTGCTGCGTGGTTTGTGTTAGTAACGCAAGGGCATCTGTATTCTCTGCTCTTAACTCAATTAAAAGTGCCGCTGACTGCTCGGGATAGCTGGCCACTTCTTTTGGCATTATGGCATGCTCAGACACCGACATCAGGGCACGTTTATCTAGTAGCTCAACCGCAGCAACATCAAGCTCACTCAGCCTTTGCACCAGCTCACACACCTTGCTGATATCATCAAAAATAAAGAAACCGGTATGTTTGTGTGCGTGCTCAATCACTGTGTGATAGGTAATATCAGCAATAAACGCCAGCGTTCCTTCAGAACCAATAATTAAATGCTTAATGATTTCAATTGGATCTGAAAAATCCAGCAACGCATTTAAACCATAACCTGTGGTGTTTTTTAAGCGGTATTTATGGGCGATACGCTCACTTAAGTCGCTATTTTCTTTAACACTGTCAACAAGGCTCATTAACTCATCAACCCATGCCCCATGACTTTGTAAAAACTTTTCACAACTTTGACTATCTGCGGTATCAAGCACAGTACCATCAGCAAAAATAAGGGTCATATCTTTGACTGTGTGGTAGCTGTTTTGTGCCACCCCACAACACATTCCTGATGAATTATTTGCCGCCATGCCGGCTACTTTACAGCTGTTAATCGATGCGGGATCGGGGCCTATTTTCTTACCATAAGGTGCCAGTATTTGGTTTACTCGCGCTCCTATAATCGCAGGCTCTAGACGAATAGCTTCACCATCATCTAAAACTTCAAATTGACTCCAGCTATCACACAGTAACACTAATACTGAGTCAGTAATTGCTTGCCCAGACAAACTGGTTCCAGCTGCTCGAAAGGTAATAGCCACCTTATGCTGTTGTGCTGCACTTATCACATGCTTTGCTTGATTTTGGTTACTCACCAATACGATGAGCTCAGGCACCAAACGATAAAAACTGGCATCAGTGCCGTAAGCATATCGACGTGAGTAATCTTCTATTAATGCTGACTCTGGTAAAAAAGGTGTAATTTGCTGTTTAAATGCGTGCAATTGAGTAAAAGCCATCTCGCCCCCTGGCCTGTCATATCTGCGCTGATAATTATGGAATATATTATTACTTTAATTTGCCTTAAAAAGCGACCAATTAAATTGATAAATTATCAATTCACTAGCACCTTTGCAGTAATAAAGACTTGGTTATTTAAGCTTAATAGCCCTATTTGGTGATCTAACTTAGCTTTTTGCAGTTAGACAAAAAAACCGCTAGGGTAGCAAAAAAATACTGTATTTATATTTAAAAACCCATTAACATCAAGAATAATTTATTCTAAAAATCAAATAAGCGTTTAGCTTTGGAGCTTGCTGTGTTAAATAAGTTTGCACTATCGTCACTGGTTATCGGATTAGGGTGTTTCATGCCATTACAATCATCATTTGCTGAATCTGCGTTAACTTTAAAACAACAGTTAGGGCAAAAGCTGATGCTCGACTTGCGCTATTACTGTGAGCAAGACACCGGCGAGCAAAAATGTCGAACGCCAGTCACCCGCTTACCTGCTGATTTAGCTAATATCATTAGCAAACACAACATTGGTGGTGTTATTTTATTTGCTGAAAATATCGATACCGTGCCCCAAGTAATCAAACTTAATAACGACTTACAACAAGCTGCTGCAAAGTCTGAACTTGGCTTACCGCTATTTATTTCAATAGACCAAGAAGGTGGCCGCGTAGCTCGTATACCACGTGATGTTGGCACTTCATTTACCGGTAATATGTCGATTGGCGCAACTTATAAAGAACACGGTACACACTTCGCAACAGAGTCTGCCCGTATAATCGCAGAAGAGCTGTTGGCACTTGGTGTAAATGTTAACTATGCGCCAACAGTTGATGTGAACATGAACCCAGATAACCCAGTTATTAATGTGCGCTCATACGGCGAAGATCCGCAGTTGGTTGCAAAACTAGGTGGCGCACAAGTGGCAGGGTTTGAAAATAATGGCGTTATTTCATCGTTAAAGCACTTTCCGGGTCATGGTGATACAAACGTCGATAGTCATACAGGCCTGCCAAAAGTAATGCATGACAAAGAAACTATTTGGCAGCAAGACTTACCGCCGTTTAAAGACATAATTAAAAATCAGCAACCGGGTATGATTATGACTGCGCATATTCAATACCCAGCCCTTGATGACAGCACCTTTGTTAGTAAAGAAGGGAAAACCATGATCAAGCCAGCGACCATGTCGCGTAAAATCATCACTGATTTACTACGTGATGAGCTTGGTTATCAAGGTGTTGTGATCACAGATGCACTAGACATGGCTGGTATCAGCCACTTCTTTGAGCCAATCGAAGCGGTTGTAAATACCTTCGCTGCGGGTGTTGATATTGCCCTTATGCCAATCGAAATCAGAAGTCCAAAAGATTTAGAGGTACTTGAAGCTCTTATAGACCGATTAGAGCAAGAAGTTCAGCGCGGTACTTTAAACGCCGATGAGATCACAGCTTCTGCAACACGTATTTTAAAGCTTAAAGAAAAGTTTAAGCTCACAACAAAGCTTGATGATGAAGCAGCCATCAAAAAAGCACAGCTTTTACTGGGTGACCAAAGTCACAGAAAAGTAGAGGCTGAGTTAGCTCTTGCAGCTATCACCGAAGTAAAAAACGAGAACAACACACTGCCACTGAACATTAAATCAGGTACAAAAGTACATATCATCATGCCTGATACGCGCAAATGTTTTGCCCTACAACAAGCACTACTTGATAACACTAATACACTACTTAGCTTTAGCTGCACTAGCTTGCAAGGCTATGAGCCAATCTCGACCTTAAAAGAAATGAATAAGGCCGATGTGATCATTGCTGCAAATGCATCACCAAAACAAAGTGCTGTTGAAGTAGGCGGAATGGATGATTTAGCTGATAATCCTGAATTTGCTATCGCTAAGGCAGATCAATCAGCAGCACTAGAGTCATTACTAAAGCAAGCTAAGCTAGCGAACAAGAAAACTGTTTTTGTTAGCTTACGAGCTCCATACGATATTTCACAATTTGGCAAATTTGCCGATGCAGTTCTTGCCACTTATGCTTACAATATTGATATAGACACCGAAGAAAAGATTGCTGGCCCTGCGTTTACTGCACTTGCAAAAGTGCTGATGGGTAAGGCCTCTGCAAATGGACAACTACCAGTAACTGTTAATGGCTTAAACTGAGTGCTATTGTAGCAGCATCAGTTGAGTGTTAATTTCAAGGAGAGACACATGCAAAAAGATGCATCATTAACCACCCCTGCCGCTATTCGTAAAATAGTGAGAGGGGGCGACTACAGCGGAAATACATCTGGCTTTGCGCCAGGGTTCGTACAGGCAAATTTGGTCATTTTACCCAAGCAATACGCGTTTGATTTTTTGCAATTTAGTCAGGCAAATCCGAAAGCTTGCCCAATCATTGCAACAAGTCGATTACCAGGCGTAACCGATATGCCTACGGTTGGGGAAGATATTGATATTCGTAGTGACTTACCACGTTATCGCGTTTTCAAAAATGGTCAAATGATTAAAGAAGTAACTAACATTACCGAGTATTGGCGTGATGACTTAGTCACTTTTTTAATTGGTTGTTCTTTCTCGTTTGAAGAAGCACTTATTGCAGCAGGACTTGAAATTCGTAACATTACTGAACAAAGAAATGTTCCCATGTACCTTACAAATATCGCATGCCAAAAGGCGGGGATTTTTCATGCTAACATGGTAGTAAGCATGCGTCCGATGAAACCTGCCGATGCTATTCGGGCGATTCAAATTTGTAGTCGCTTTCCGGGGGTACATGGCGCTCCAGTACATTTTGGTGACCCTGCAGCAATTGGGATTAAGGATATTAATAAACCTGAATTTGGCGATCAGGTTAGCATTCGTGAAGGTGAGGTACCGGTATTTTGGGCCTGTGGTGTAACCCCACAAATAGCCATTGCCAATGCAGCACCTGACTTTTGTATAACCCACAGCCCAGGGCATATGCTGATCACCGATATTCCAAACAGCAAAATGGCAGCCTTTTAATATGACAATAAAACTCAATTGCGACCTTGGCGAAAGCTATGGAATGTGGAAAATGGGCCTCGACGAGCAAGTAATGCCGCATATCGATATGGCTAATATTGCCTGCGGTTTTCATGCCGGAGATGCCGATGTAATGGCCGCAACCTTAGCTCTTGCCAAGCAGCATAATGTTACCATTGGTGCGCACCCAAGTTACCCTGATAAACAGGGATTTGGACGTCGCTCTATGGCAATGAGTGACAAAGAGCTGAGCAATTGTCTTTATTATCAAATTGCAGCCATTGATGGGATGGCTGCAGTACATGGTTTAACGCTTGAATATGTTAAACCTCATGGCGCGCTATATAACGATATGATGAGCGATGAGCGTATTTTAAATGTCGTTATGCGTGCTGTTGCTAGTTATCCTAAGCCATTAAAGTTAATGATTTTAGCAACTAATCTTTCTGCCAAACATCAAGCCATGGCAAACGAGCTTGAACTCGAGCTGATATTAGAGGCGTTTGCCGATCGGCAATACACTGATGAAGGAAAGCTCGTATCACGCTCTCTTGCAGGCAGTGTTCACGATAAATCAGCATTAATCGCACAAGTAAAGCAGCTATTGGAGCATGGCACAGTGACAACGCGAAGCGGTCAGCAACTGGCTCTTCATGCCGACAGCCTCTGTGTACACGGCGATAATGAAGCGGGTATTGCGCTAATTCAAGAGATCAAAGCATTATGTCAGCAAGCCTAAGCGACGACTCGCTCAGCACACACATTGAAACCATGATGGTTGAGCAAAATCCACGTGGTATGCAGCACTTGTACGCCAAGCAAGAGACTGGCACCTATTTACGTGCGGCAAAATCTCTTCATCACGCGCAAGGAACCGTGTTGATTGGAACTGGCTTTGCGGTCAACAATACCTTCGAAACCGACGGCCCGGTAGGTGCTATAGCACTTTACAAAGTACTCGAAAAGCTTGGTAAACAGCCGATTTTGGTTACTGGCAACCCCCTTTACAGTGCACTAAAAAACGATTTTAACTGTTTTGAGTTGCCGATTAACAGTATTGAAAATGCCCGCACCTTTAGCATTAAAGCCCTTGAGCAGTTAAAGCCTGATTGTGTTTTATCAATAGAACGACCGGGGCTTAACAAACATCAGCGTTATTACAATATGCGCGGTATTGATATTTCTGAGCATTGCGGCTGCTTTGATTTTTTTATAACAGAAGCACCTTGCCCCACCATAGCGATTGGTGATGGCGGTAACGAAATAGGCATGGGTAACCTTGCACAGCATATGCAAGCACTTAACATTACTCCTTGTATAACCCCTTGCGATGAGCTTTTACTTGCTGATGTATCTAACTGGGCGGCATACGGGCTAATTGCTTTTTTAAGTCGCTGGCATCACACAGATTTGTTGGCTGATATTGAGCCACTCAACATTTTAAATTACCTAAGTGAGCGCGGTAGTGTCGATGGCGTCACCCATAAAAATGAGCTCACCGAAGACGGCTTGCACGCGATGCATGGCCAACAATTAATAACTCGGCTTCGCCAACTTGGCGGCTTTACGACAGAGAATGAGGTTTAACAATGGGGACGGTATACCTAAACGGTGAGTACCTTGGCGCTGATGAAGCAAAGATTTCACCAATGGATCGCGGTTTCTTATTTGGCGATGGTATCTATGAAGTGATCCCATCATACCACGGCAAAATGCTTGGTTTTGGTGCACATATTGAACGTATGAATAACGGTTTAAATGAGCTTGAAATTAAGCTCGATTACACTGCCGATACGTGGCGTAAAATCTGTAATGATTTATGCGAGAAAAACCAAGGTGATAACCTAGGGATTTATTTACACGTTAGTCGCGGCGCCGACACTAAACGTGCCCACGGCTACCCAACGAATATTACCCCAACCGTATTTGCGTTTGCTTTTGAAATTCCGGCAGAGCCAAAAAGCGACATAGATAGCGCAACAACTTACACTGTATCGCTTGAACAAGACCGTCGCTGGCAACGTTGCCATATTAAATCAACGGCACTGCTTGGCAACGTGATCCATTACCAACATGGTGCAGCAGCGGGTAACAAAGAAACCATTCTATTTAATCGCTTAGAAGAAATTACCGAAGCAAGTTCAAGTAATGTGTTTATCGTAAAAGATGGCGTGATCAGTACTCCACCTCTTGATAACCAAATTTTACCGGGAATAACCCGCTGGTTAATAATCAACATTCTACACAGCCACAGTGACTTTAAAGTGCAAGAGCGCATTGTTAGTAAAGATGAGTTACTTGATGCCGACGAAGTATGGATCACCAGCGCCACTAAAGAAGTTGGCCCAGTCGTAAAAGTAAATGGTAAGTTAGTTGGCGATGGTAAACCTGGTGCAGTTTGGCAACAAGTACAAAGCCTGTTTTCTAAGCATAAGTTTGATTACTAATTTAATCGTAATTTAAAACAAACGCCTACATAAAGTAGGCGTTTTTGTTTTAGCTTTTATTTGGTTTATAAGGCCAAGCTTGCAATAGGCCGTCACTGGTTTCTGAATATAGCTGCTTACCATCGTAAGCCACACTTAGTACTGACGTACGTTGGCGCTGTTGTTTAGCTTCGTATTCAGCAATGAGTTCACCATCTGCAACGCGATATAAACGCATCTTCATTTTTGGTGAGCCCGTTAATAGCCATTTATCTTGATTAATAAATTGCGATGCAGTGAATTCAATAAAGTTAGAGTATGAAGACACTTCAGATAGCTCTTTTTTATTGGCTAAATCAAAAAATACACGATCATCAACCGAGTCAATTGCAAAGCCCAAGCTCGCTGTTTTATTTAACGTAACGTGATTCACTCTAGTCGCTAAACGCTCTTCAAAGCGAGTGCTGCCATCGTTCGTTGACCAAAGCTTAACGTACTTGTCGCTTGAGCCGGTAAACGCCCACTGACCATCGGCCGATAACGCCACGCTATTAATATCTAAACGATGAATATCAAAACGCTTAGTATCACCTGTGCGGGTATTTATCACCTCAGCCTTGCCGCTACGATAAGCGATAACCAACGTATCGCCTACGGCTGAAATAGCGATGTCTCTAGCGATTTCTTGTCCAGTGAGCCAAGTGCCAATACTACGCCCTGTGCGAGTATCGTATAAAGTCACCGATAATCGATTTGAAATGAAAAAGAGAGATTTGTTAGCGCTAAAGCCTGCCAGCTCAACATGTTCAGCGCCCTGCCCTGTTATACAATCATATAGACGCGCTTTTAACTGATTATCCCAAACGCACACCTCAGATTGGCTTGCCACTAACGCGTGACTCGCATCCTCGGTTAGCGCCGTGGCACTTAGTAGCTCATTGCCATGGGCAAATTCACTACTAGCAGGGGAAGTAAACACCTCACCTCCACCACAGCCCAAAAGGCTCAGTGCAAATACACAAGCAAGAGGTTTAAAAAGTTTCGACGTCATGATCATTCTCAATTTTTATAATTATTTTATATTGGAGCAGTGTAATGAAAATAAGCGGAAGTTGGTAGGGGAACTAGCCATCAGCTTTCAGCCGTCAGCCATCAGTTTTTGTAGGCGTGAAATTTATTTCGCGCGAAGCGCTGGCAGTTGTGCGATGCAGCGGCGCGCCATGCATGGCGCCTACTCAAAACTATTACTGGTCTGTTCTGCTAACGATTTCGTAGCCTTCAGCTTCATAATCATTGATGCATTTTTGAAATTTATTTTGCAGTTTTATTTCATCAAAAAAGCCAAGCGAATAAACATCACATTTTACTTTCATATGTTCACTGTTTTCTAAAACCGCATTAAGTTTGAGCTCAGCAAAACCAAATTTATAGGCTATTTCTGTGAACTGTGAATACAAAACCAAAAGCAGTACAGCAAGAAGGGTAATCGTTAGCGTATTTTTCATTTTTATTTCCTTTAAAAGTGTTTGTAAAAATACTGGAGCAATTATCGAACCAACAATATAACCTCATATAAATCAATATAATGAAGTATTCACGCAAAAGCATAGTTGATATTTCCACCAATAAATAGTGAAAAAGGCAACTATTTCCTAAAATAAATACAACTTTGGAGTGGTGAGTGTTTTTCAGTTTCGAGAAACGAGGTAGGAGGTACTAGCTAGTTTAGGCGCGCTTTTGTATCGCGCCATATCCGAAATATAAACTAGCTTCACACTAACCTGTAGCAGCGACTTTATGCCGCGTCATATATAAAAACCATTACGCGGGGTAAACCCGCTGCTACTTCTAACTTTACTCTTTCTAACTTTACTCTTTCTAACTTTCCCCTTGCTACCCCTTTTGAATTTCAACCTGATAGCTGACAGCTAACTTCCCTCATCCATGCGTAAAACAAAACACATTAAGTTTGTTACCGTCTAGGTCTCTGAAGTACCCCGCATAAAAGCCGGGCATTTCGCGTGGGCCGGGGGCGCCTTCGTCTGTGCCACCTAATTCTATGGCCTTCTTATAAAAGGCATCTACTTGGGCTGGGGTTTCAACAGCTAGAGCAATCATGGTGCCGTTACCTACAGTGGCTTTTTCATCGTTATAAGGTTTGGTAACCGCAAAACCGGGCTTATCTTGGCCTGTACTCCATGCGACAAAGCGGTCAGTTTCTAAAAAGCGCTCGGCGTTTAGAGTGGCGAACAATTCATCGTAATACTTTACTGCTTTAGCTAGGTTGTTTGTGCCTAACATGATGTAACCTATCATTGTGTGCTCCTTACGTTTAAAAGTGTCTGTACTCAACATAAAAGGGAAATGACCATCTGTCTATTGATTTCTCCATTCATCGCAATGGACTATATTTCTGATGGTTGTTACTTTATAACAGATTAAACACTGCTCACTAACAAGGAAATAAAATGAAGTTTAAAACGTCTTTAGCACTGCTTGCAGCTGCTAGCTTTTACGGCCACGCCGAAGCTAGTAATACCTTTGGGCTTGAAAATGTTTTTGATCTTGAATACGCCAACCAAATAGAAATGACAAAAAATGGCGATACAATTTACTTTGTGCGTAATCGCATGGATATCAAAAGCGACCGTAAAGTCAGTAATATTTGGTCAGTAAACCCAGATGGTAAAACCATGCTGCCGCTAACGTCTGGCGTGCATATGGATTACTCACCGGTGCTGTCACCAGATGAAACACGTTTAGCGTTTATTTCTACCCGTGATGGTAGTAGCCAAATCTATGTGAAATGGTTAAAAACCGGTAACGTAGCAAAAATTAGTAACCTAACGCAAAGCCCCGGCGGATTAACTTGGACGCCAGATGGCAAACAATTGGTGTTTAGCCAGTTTGTGCCAGCAAAATCAGCAAGCCCTGTGTCTTTACCGGGTAAGCCTGAAGGCGCTAAGTGGGCAGAGCCAGCTAAATATATTGACGATACCTATTATCGTGCTGATGGCGGTGGTTACTCAGAAAAAGGTTATCGTCACTTTTTTATTATCAGTGCAACGGGCGGCAATGCACGTCAATTGAGCTCTGGTGATTTTGATCACGGCGGAGCTATTAGCTTTAACAAAAAAGGTGATGCATTTTATTTTTCTGCTAATCGCCATACAGATAATGAACTGAAACCAACAAATTCAGAAGTTTATAAACTAAGTTTAAGTGATTTATCGATCACACAAATCACTGACCGTGTTGGACCTGATTCACGCCCAAAAGTGTCACCTAATGGTCGTTATCTTGCTTATACAGGCTATGATGACAAAAAAACTAACTATGAAAACAACGACATTTATTTACTAGATTTGAAATCAGGAAAAACCTCGGTACTCACAGCAGATTTAGATCGTAGTGTCGAAGATATAAAATGGGATGATAGCGGCAGTGGTCTTTATTTTAGCTACGATAGCGAAGGTAAAACACATCTAGCTTACCAACCGCGTAGTGGTAAACATAAAGTAATTACCGACAAAATTGGTAGTGTCGCCTTTGGTCGCCCGTATTCAGGTGGTGACTTTGATGTCAGTGAAGATGGTGAAGTTGCATTCACACTCGCTGATACCCAGCGCCCAGCTGATGTAGCATTAATTAAGCGTGGTAAAACGGCTCGTTTAACGCAATTAAATGAAGATGCGCTGGGCGACAAAGAGCTTGCCAAAGTTGAAGAGATTTGGGTTAAATCAAGCCATGACGGCTTAGCAATCCAGGGGTGGATTGCATACCCACCGGGCTTTGACAAAAACAAAAAGTACCCTCTTGTTTTAGAGATCCACGGTGGTCCAGTTGCAAACTATGGCCCTCATTTCAGCCCTGAAGTGCAATTATACGCAGCCAAAGGTAATGTTGTACTTTATATGAACCCACGCGGCAGTGACTCATACGGTAAAGAGTTTGCGCAAACAATTCATCATAACTACCCAAGTAATGACTTTGATGACTTGATGACAGGTGTAGATGCTGTCATCGCTAAGGGCTTTATTGATGAAAGCAAACTGTTTGTTACCGGCGGTTCAGGTGGCGGGGTATTAACAGCTTGGATTGTGGGTCATACAGACCGCTTTGCAGCAGCTGTTGTTGCTAAACCTGTTATCAATTGGATCAGCTTTGTACTAACTGCTGATTTCTACCCTTTCTTTGCTGATTATTGGTTCCCTGGTAAGCCATGGGACAATATTGAGCACTACATGAAGCGCTCACCTATTAGCTATGTGGGCAATGTAAAAACACCAACCATGCTGTTAACCGGTGAATCAGACTATCGCACGCCGATTTCTGAAACCGAGCAGTTTTACCAAGCGTTAAAGCTACAAGGTGTTGATACCGCCATGGTGCGTATTCCTAATGCATCACATGGTATTACCGCTCGCCCATCAAACCTGATGAGTAAAGTCGCGTATATTCAATGGTGGTTTGATAAACATAGTAAGTAGTTGCAAGTTAGCAAAGCATTGTAGGCGCGATTTTATATCGCGCCATTTCCGAAACATTATCTAATAAAACTATAACGCGGGGCAACCCCGCTGCTACTTGCTAACTTTCTCCTTTCCAGCTTCCCCTTGTAAACCCCCTTTACAGTCAAAATGTGAGTAACTCCTTACATACCTTTTTTAAATATCGGACATTAATCCAAAAGCAGTTGGTAAAAAATCGGTTTATAGACAAAATCAGTAACTTGAGTTAGTAAAAAATCGGTTTGTGCCGCTAAAAACCTAGCTTCAGTTAGTAAAATTTTGGTTTATGAGGATATTGAGTTGGTAAAAAATCGGTTTATCAATGACGTGAGTTGATAAAAATTCGGTTTATAAATCGATAGAGTTTACAAAACAGCAGTATATTGCCGTTTATATGAGCCAATTTTAGCGATTCTAGAGGCAGTAATAAGGCAACACCCCCTAAATTAAGGCTTATAAGGCGGAGCTAGTTAAATCCTGATCTAAAATTTTTAAGCTGGTAAATGCGTGATCTGTATTTTTATAAAGCTAGTAAATGGCTGATCCAAGACTTAGTTAAAGAGTGATCCGAGATGCGAGGTTCGAGATGCGAGGTGCAAGGTGAGAGATGCGAGTCTGATGGCTGACGGCTGAAAGCTGATAGCTAAAATGTGAAAAAGGGCCCGAAGGCCCCTAACAACATTATTGAATAGCTATAAAGCAATATTACATTTTACAACTTGGTTAGAACTGGTTCATAGTATTTGCTTCACCACCGGCTTTAAGCGCATTTTCACCAGAGAAGTACTCTTTATGAGTATCACCAATGTTAGAACCTGCTAGGTCTTGGTGTTTCACTGATGCTTGCTCACGGCGAATTTCTTGACGTTGTACGTCGCGAACATACGCTAGCATGCCTAGGTCGCCGAAATAGCCTTCTGATAGAATATCAGTGCTTAGCGCCGCTGTATGGTAAGTTGGTAGCGTGATTAAGTGGTGGAAAATACCCGCTTCACGTGCACCATCTTTTTGGAAGTTTTGCACAAGTACGTCTGCTGCCGCTGCAAGCTCTGTGTCATCCATTTCTGGTGCCATTAATGCCTTATTGTCATCGATGCTTGGGTAAGCTGATAAGTCTTTACCTTGCTCTTGCCACTCAGCATATACTTGCTCACGGAATTTAAGTGTCCAGTTGAACGACGGAGAGTTGTTGTATACCAGCTTAGCATTAGGTACTTGCTCTTTAACGCGGTTAACAAGCTCAGCGATTTGTTTAACGTTTGGTTTTTCTGTTTCAATCCACAGTAAGTCAGCGCCTGATTGTAAGCTAGTTACACAGTCTAGAACTACGCGGTCTTTCTCTGTGCCTTCACGGAACTGGTATAAACCATTATCTAAACGTGTTGGTTTGCAAAGCTGGCCATTAAGCTTCATTGCTGTGTCGCCCTCGTTTAAGTCATCAACACTGTTTACTGGTGTTGTTTCAAGGAACGACGTGTATTGGCTAGCAAGGTCGCCAGGTGTTTTAGATACAGGCACTTTTTGAGTAAGGCTTGCACCTAATGAGTCAGTACGAGCAACGATAATACCGTTATCAATACCCAGTTCTAAGAATGCGTAACGAACAGCGTTAATTTTTGCTAAGAAATCTTCATGCGGTACAGTTACTTTACCTGCTTGGTGACCACATTGTTTTGCGTCAGATACTTGGTTCTCGATTTGGATAGCACATGCACCCGCTTCAATCATCTTTTTAGCCAGTAGGTAAGTTGCTTCTTCGTTACCGAAACCCGCATCGATATCAGCAATAATTGGCACAACATGGCTTTCGAAGTTATCAATTTTATCTAGCACAGCTTGAACGTCACCGCCGTTTGCTTTCGCTTGGTCTAGGTCTTTATAAAGGTGGTCAAGCTCACGTGCATCTGCTTGCTTTAAGAATGTATAGATTTCTTCGATTAGCGCTGGAACAGACGTTTTTTCATGCATACTTTGGTCAGGTAATGGACCAAACTCAGAGCGAAGTGCCGCAACCATCCAGCCACTTAGGTATACATAGCTACGTTTAGTTGTTTTGTTATGACGTTTAATTGCCATCATCATTTGCTGTGCAGTGAAACCATGCCAACAACCTAATGATTGTGTGTATTGGCTGTGGTCAGCATCGTAGGCTGCCATGTCTGCACGCATAATATCTGCAGTGTATTGAGCAATGTCTAGACCCGTACGAAAACGGTTTTGTAAGCGCATACGGCTTGCGTATTCAGGGTTGATTGACTGCCACGTTTTGCCTTGTGTTTGACATAAAGTAGCTAGGTTATCGGTTTCGCGTTGATATGTTGTCATAATAAAAGTCCTTCGAACGGGTTATCTATTTTTTGTTAGTGAGAGTGGCTACTGGCGTTTGCTTCGTAGCGCTTAATTCAACATTAGGCGGATTTTTTGGATTTAGTAAATTTATAGTTGTTATTACCACTATATTTTTAGTGAATGGCAAATAGCCTGCTTATTAGCCTTTTTTACGATATGGTTGAACCATGAATGATCAAATTACGCTCGTTTAAAGGACATTATTATGACCACTCTCTCACTTAACGGTTTAAGCGTTGATCAACAACTTGCACAGTTTGTTGAACAGCAACTTCTACCAGGAACAGGCATTAGCACAGATACTTTTTGGCAAGGTTTTGCTGATATCGTCAACGAACTAACACCTATCAATCGTGCGCTTTTAGAAAAACGCGAACAACTGCAAGCTAAGATTGATGACTATCACAAGCAGCACCCTGTATGGGATGCAGCGAATTATCAAGCATTCCTTGAAGAGATTGGCTACCTCGTTCCTGAGCCAGCTAGTTTCAGCATCGAAACCGAGCAGGTTGAGCCTGAAATCGCCAGCACCGCGGGGCCGCAGCTTGTTGTGCCAGTGAGCAATGCACGCTTTGCCTTAAATGCAGCGAATGCTCGCTGGGGCTCGTTGTATGATGCGCTGTACGGCACTGATGTTTTAAGTGAAGATGACGGCGCCGAAAAAGGCTCTACATACAACCCAGTACGCGGTTTTAAAGTAATGGCTTATGCCCGCCAGTTCCTCGATAAAGCATTACCTTTAGCAAATGGTTCACACATCGAAAGCACCAGCTATGCAGTGGTAAATAATGAGCTTTTAATCACATTACGTGACAGCAGTCAGGTTCGCCTAGCTAACCCTGAACAACTTATTGGCTACCAAGGTGAAGCGCAAAATCCTAGCTCTATCTTATTGAAAAATAATGGCTTACATATAGAACTGCAAATCGACCATCATCATCCAATAGGCCAAGCAGATAAAGCAGGCCTAAAAGATGTACTACTTGAAGCAGCCCTCACAACGATTATGGACTGTGAAGATTCCGTTGCTGCCGTTGATGCCGAAGACAAAGTAAACGTCTATCAAAACTGGCTTGGTTTAATGCAAGGAAACCTAGTAGAAGCATTTAACAAAGATGGCAAAACCATTGAGCGCCGTTTAGCACAAGACCGCCAATATCAAGGTGTAAATGGCGAAACAATCACGCTTAAAGGCCGTAGCATGATGTTTGTGCGTAACGTTGGCCATTTAATGACAAATCCAGCTATCCAAGATAGTGAAGGCAATGACGTGTTTGAAGGCATTATGGATGCCATTATCACCAGCACCGCAGCGCTTCATGATTTAAAAGGCACAAGCACCCTTAAAAATTCAACGGCTAATAGCATTAACATTGTTAAACCAAAAATGCATGGCCCGGAAGAAGTGGCATTCACTAATACCCTATTTACCCGCGTTGAGCAGCTGCTAGGCTTGCCTGCAAACACCATTAAAATGGGTATTATGGATGAAGAACGCCGCACTTCAGCTAACTTAAAAGCCTGTATTTTCGAGGCTAAAAACCGTGTTGTATTCATCAATACCGGTTTCTTAGACCGTACTGGTGACGAAATTCATACTTCAATGCAAGCTGGTGTAGTATTGCCAAAAGGCGCTATTAAACTTGAGCCTTGGATCAGCGCATACGAAGACCGCAACGTTGATATTGGCTTAGCTACAGGCCTCAGTGGTAAAGCACAAATTGGTAAAGGTATGTGGCCAATGCCAGATAAAATGGCGTTAATGATGGAACAAAAAAGTGGTCACCCGAAAAGTGGTGCAAATACCGCGTGGGTACCCTCTCCTACTGCTGCAACGCTGCATGCAATGCATTATCACGATATTGATGTATTTGCTTGTCAAAAAGCGCTTATGGACCGTAAAGAAGCAAGCCTTACCAGCTTACTCACTCCACCGCTTATGAAAGATGCCAGCAGCTTAAGCAAAGAAGATATTCAAGCCGAACTTGATAACAATGCACAGGGTATTTTAGGTTATGTTGTGCGTTGGATTGACCAAGGTATTGGCTGCTCAAAAGTACCTGACATCAACCATGTTGGCTTAATGGAAGACCGTGCCACACTGCGTATTTCAAGCCAACACATGGCCAACTGGCTGTATCATGGTGTTTGTTCTGAAGAGCAAATTAGAAAAACCATGGCACGCATGGCGAAAGTCGTTGATGGCCAAAATGAAGGTGATCCTGCTTACAAAAATATGGCTGATTCAGCCGAAACCTTAGCGCAAAGCGTTGCTTATCAAGCAGCGTTAGCCCTTGTTTTAGAGGGAGTTAAACAACCTAGTGGATATACTGAACCATTATTGCATGCGTTCCGTATAAAATATAAGTCGTTAAATTAGCCACTACACAACTCTCCTTCGAGTTTCATGTGTCGTTCATAGCAGCCTAAGGGCTGCTTTTTTTTGACTAATATCAATTGAACTCATAACGACAGTGAATACTCATCATTCATGGCATAATAAAAATCTATTAAAAAAGGGGCATTTGTTACCAAATGCCCCTTTTTACATACTAATACGTACTAATTTTTTAAAAATTAGTTTTTGACAATCGCATTGTGATAAACGTTTTGCACGTCATCACAGTCATCAAGCATAGAAATAAACTTTTCAAAGTTTGCGATATCATCTGGATCTGTGATGTCTGTATGAACTTGTGGAACAAACGTGATCTCGTCTACTTCAAAGTTAATACCTTCAAATGCTTCTTCAAGGGCTGTTTTTGCTTTGTAGTACTCTGTGTGAGGAGCGAATACTGACACTTTGCCATCTTCTACTTCTACATCTGTTACGTCTACATCAGCCATCATTAGCGCTTCTAGTACCACTTCGTCGTCATCACCGGCAAAGCCTAAAACAGCTAAGTGGTCGAACATATGCGCTACACAACCCGGTGTACCAATTTTTGAATCTGTTTTAGTGAACGGTAAACGTACATCTTTGATAGTACGGTTAGGGTTATCAGTTAAACAGTCAACAATAACCATACAGTTACCAGGGCCGTAGCCTTCATAACGTGCTGGAGAATAGTCTTCCCCTGCCCCACCGGCCGCTTTTTTAATTGCGTTATCGATTACGTGTGCTGGTACTTGGTCTCGTTTCGCACGCTCAATAATACGCTTTAGCGCTTGGTTAACTTCTGGATCAGGTTCGCCATTTTTAGCAACAACGTAGATTTCTTTACCGTACTTAGAATTTACTTTAGTTTTTGCATTGGCTGTTTTAGCCATGGCGTTTTTGCGGACTTCAAATGCTCTGCCCATCTTATGCCTCTATGAATACATTTGATAATTGCCGATATTTTAGCAACTCATGAACGCTTGGGCTAGTACTAGGGCATTTTGAAAAATAAAAAACTAACAATAAATCTCAGGAAAAATAAAAAACAAGTCTATTTAACATAACATCTTATTTTCTTGAAATGACCCAACCAATTTAGGTAAGTCTGAAAAATGATGCAGTACGTAATCAGCCTGATTTGCGTATTCAGGAATTTCATCCGGAGCGTACAAACAAGCGCGCATATTTGCATTATGGGCAGCTTGAATATCAAATAAGTAATCACCAACATAAAGTAGCTCAGACTGATCAAGCTCCCATAATGTCGCAATAGCATTCAAGGCGCTTGGATCAGGCTTAGCAGGCGCATCAGAGCGAGTTAACACTGTTTCTATAGGTAAAGGGTTATTCTTTAATTTAATGGCAGCAGCACGGTCATAGTTTCGAGTAACAATTGCCATTGGGATATTGTTTTCTTTTAACCGTGTGATGGCATCTGCAACACCAGGAAGTAAATGTGAGTGCTGGGCATCTAACAATTCATGCTGATGTACTATGTTCATCGCTTCTTCACGCATATAAGGTGAAGGTAAAGAAGCGATATAAGCGAGTAAGTCTTTTTCTACAGGACAACCAACCTGTGCTTTGATTAATGAAAAATCAAGTTCAGAAGAAACCAAGGTACCATCTAAGTCGAAGATTACACCGCGTATATTGTTGTCATGGATAGTCATATAAATCCCTGTATATGAGAATTGGGAAAGTTTTGGTGCCCATTAATAAGATAGTTTACGAAATCAGTTAATTAAAGGATCAAAGGATTAAAAAAGTAAGTTTTTTAATCCTTTAGTATAAGAAAATTATGGTTCAACAGGCTCAAACCTTGCCTCAAGCCAAGTGTCATCTTGACTAAACGTAAGAGTTTTAACTTTACCTTTGCCTTCAATGTTTACCATATTAACTTGTGCTGGCCACAGGTCACGTAATGCTCCGTTGCTCATTCGAATACCATGAATTCCCTCAGGGATCGTTACTTCTTGATAAACCCAAAAGAATTTACCATCAACTTGCGCACCCACATCTTTAAGCTCAAGCGGCTTACCATCTAAAGTTTGTAGGGCAATATGTGACTCAACATAATCAGCAAAACGCTTTTGGTCGTCTTTATTACTTAAAATATCAGCATGACCGTCAAATAAGTGCTCTACCGCATGCTCAGTATCGTGTAAATAAAAGCGATGCATTAGCTCAATATTATTAGTGCGTTTATTAAAAAGTACCGTTGTTACAGACGCTTTTAACTGGTGCGCCATAGTTGGCGCACTCAGTAATAAAGCAAAAATAATGGCTGCAAAGCGCATTATTGTTGCTCCTCAGCATCTTTTTCGTCGTCTTTTTTCAGCTCAGTTTTAATATCTTGCATGATATCGCGGCTAACTTTCGCTTTACTCTTCTCACGTTTGTACACTTCAATACGTGATGGAATAATACGACGCGGATAGTTATTGTTTTCTACATCAACATCCGCAGTTTCCCAACGCGGGTCAACTGTAACAGACACTAGATTTTTACCCTTGTCAGTGACAATGAGCTTTTGAACATGCTTGTGATTACGACGCCAGATTTCAGCAGGAATGTACTGCTCTTCTTTCGTACCATCTTCATAAGTAAGCTCTAATAAGATAGGCATTACTAAACCACCTAAGTTTGAGAACTCAAGTACGTAGTAGTTTTTATCTTCTTTGATTGCACGCTCAAACGTTTTACGTTCCCAAGGTTCTAAGCCTTTTAGGAATTTGTTATACGCGTTACGCTCTTTATTAGTTACCGTGAAGCGGTCATTTTCGTCATAGAAGTCAGTTACATCTGGGTTTTCTTCAACCCACAGTTTTTTACCTTCTTCTTTATTACGTTTTACGAATAACGGCATTGGCTTATCAGCTTCGATATCGCGTAAACGATTAAAGTCGATATCTGGGTTTTTCGTATCTAGACGTAGTTGGTAAACTTTATCTAGCGAGATATCAACGTGATCTGTAGTGTAGAACCAGCCACGCCAGAACCAATCTAAATCAACACCAGACGCTTCTTCCATAGTACGGAAAAAATCAGCCGGAGTAGGGCGTTTGTACTTCCAACGCTGTGCATATTCTTTAAATGCAAAGTCGAATAACTCACGGCCAAGGATCACTTCACGTAAAATGTTAAGTGCCGCCGCAGGCTTAGTGTAAGCATTTGGGCCTAAACGCAATACGCTGTCTGACTGAGTCATCACTGGTACTTGGTTTTCTGACTTCATATACTCAACGATATCGCGAGGCTCAACTCCCCACGGAATTGTGTGGTCCCATTCACGACCTGCAACTCCATCTAAGAAACTATTTAAACCTTCATCCATCCACGTCCACTGACGTTCATCAGAGTTAACGACCATAGGGAAGTAAATATGACCAACTTCGTGGATTACAACGCCAATTAAGAAGCGCTTTTCAGCTTGTGAGTATGTACGAGTACCATCGTCTTGTAGGTCAGTTCGCGGTCCATTAAAGGTGATCATTGGGTACTCCATACCACCTACAGGGCCATTTACAGACTGAGCAACAGGGTAAGGGTAATCAAATGAGAAGCGCGAATACACTTCCATTGTATGAACGACAGCTTCAGTTGAATACTTCTTCCAAAGGTCGCCACCTTCTTTCGGGTAGAAAGACATCGCCATCACTAACGGCTGATCGTTACCACCTTGATGATAGCCTTTAGCATCCCACATAAATTTACGTGAAGAAGCCCATGCAAAGTCACGAACATTTTCAGCTTTGAAATGCCATGTTTTCGTTTTATCAGTGCCTTCTTTTTCGTTTTCTAGCGCTTCTTCTTCAGTCACGATGAAAACAGGTCGTTTAGCGTTTTCAGCTTCTTCTAAACGTTTACGCTGCGTGCTAGTCAGTACATTACGAGCATTATCAAGTTTACCGGTTGCCGATACAATGTGATCAGCTGGCACGGTGATCTCTACATCGTAGTTACCAAATTCAAGCGTAAACTCACCACTTCCTAAGAATGCTTTGTTTGTCCATGCTTCGTAGTCTGTGTATGCAGCAAGACGCGGGAACCACTGTGCTAGCAAAAAGATATCGTTACCATCTTCTTCAAAGTGCTCATAACCCGAACGAGCACCCACGGCATCTTCTTCAACAATGTTAAAGGCGAAGTCCATGCTGAACTCAACGTCTTTACCCGGTTTAAGTGGCTCATTTAGATCAATACGCATTAAGGTATCAACCACAGTTACTTTAAGCTCTTTTCCGTCTTCGTCTTTAACATTGGCGATTTGATAGCC
The DNA here is from genome assembly GCF_021532595.1 of Pseudoalteromonas sp. OFAV1. Classification (NCBI taxonomy): domain Bacteria; kingdom Pseudomonadati; phylum Pseudomonadota; class Gammaproteobacteria; order Alteromonadales; family Pseudoalteromonadaceae; genus Pseudoalteromonas; species Pseudoalteromonas sp. OFAV1. Next base: position 8,784 of record NZ_JAKGBG010000051.1, on the reverse strand, counting down.
CAGCTCATTGTCAGCCATAAACTGCTGACGACGTAACTGACCTAAGCTCAGTTTTGTCGCTTTTGGCTGAGGGTCACCTTGCAGTGTTTTACCATTGAAGGTTGATGTCATTTCTGCAATTGAGTCAGATTTAAAGATATTTTGGTCTAACTGTAACCAAAGATACTTTAATGTATGAGGTGAATTATTTTTGTACTCAATTTTCTGACTTGCCGTTAAACGACGTTTTTTCTCATCAAGCTTTACGTCGATGTCGTAGTTAACTTGTTGCTGCCAGTAATTTTCTGCAGGTGCTCCAGCGGCACTACGATAAACATTGGGAGTTGGGAGTGCTTCATCCAGTTGACGAAACTTGTCAACAAATGAACCTTTTGTTTGCTCAACTGATGATGCCATAACCGTAGACGATACAGCTAAAGGCAATACCAAAGCACTCAGCGTTAAAACTGCTTTTTTCATTGTTAATCCTGTAAATTTTGCGTGAGCGTACCTTCTCAAACTGCTAACAAAGTTGCAATAAAATAACGATAAAGTGCGGTATTTTTCAGGTAGTATTCATACTTTTAAAACTATTTATTTTTGTCCTGCCAAATAGCCTTTTAAGTACAAGTGTAAAGGGGGTTTACATTACACTTGCTCAATTTTAGTTCAGCACAAATTCATGCCAAAGTATTAATGTTAAATATAAAGGTTTTTGTTTAACTAGTTTAACTATCTAAAGAAAGATTAAATGGTCTGTTAAATGCATAAAATAGTGTGACTGAAGTGTAATAAAGATACCGTCAAATTTTGCACATAAGCTTAAAAATGAAGGGTGATTAGATGAAGTTTTATATAGTAAAGAAAGACTCTCGTTTAGCAGCCATTCCAGCTCAAGAAGCAATTCTTAACGAGTACGAAAATCGTGGTTTTGAATTTGTAGAAGTGATTGCCGCCTGTGATGAGTCAGATGCATTATCGCGCACAAACCCGGTGATAAAAAGGCCAAAAAAATGGCTGATTTACCCAACTGCCTTCATAATTTTATCCTTTGTTATATTTATTTTCGCAATAAATTAAATTTTATGGCATTTTCTATTGAAATTTACTGCCATTTATATTTAAAATCGCCCACTTTTTTGATTTTGGGGTCTGCGTAGTTCGTAATTGCGCCTCAAAATGTTTTGGTAATCAGCATAGAATTCGGTGAGCGTATGGATTTTTATATCCTAAAAAAACAACAAGAACTAATTGCAATTCCAGCGGACGAACAAAATTGTAAACAGTACCTAGATTCAGGGTATTTTTATATTGATAAAGTAGCAGCTTGTAATGAAAGTAATGCACTTAAAATATTACAAGCAAAGCAAACTAAAGCGCTTAAAGTACCATTAATTATGGCTCTACTGGCGTTACCTATGGTTGTATTTGCCTGGTATAGCTTAAGTTAGCAAGCCAGGCTGGGCATCTTGGCTCAGCTTAGGTATATTGACGCTCTTAATAAATAATAAGAGCGTTAAATGAAAGTCCTTCATACATCTGATTGGCATTTAGGCCAACAATTCTACGAGCACTCCCGATTCGATGAACATCAAGCGTTTTTAGCTTGGTTAACCGATACGCTTGTTTCAGAACAGATCGACTTACTGCTAGTTGCGGGTGACATTTATCATACGGCAACACCACCTGCCAGCGCAGAAAACCAACTCTACCAATTTATTAAAACCACCAAGCAGCATTGCCCTGACTTACACATAGTCATTATTGCTGGTAACCACGACTCAGCAAATCGAATAATGGCTGCAAAACCTTTATTAGCTCAATTTGATACGCATGTTGTTGGCCGCTTTGATAGTAACGCCCCTCATGAAGTAGTACTGCCAATCAGCACAAAAAACGGCGATGCGAATGTTGTTGCCATGCCATTTTTACGTAGCAGTGATTTAAGCAGCTATAACCGCCAACAAGAGCAGCCGTTAAGTTATAACCAAGCCGTTGCCCTTGCTTATAAAGATGCATTACAAGCCGCAAGTGAATTACCAAATGCGCCATTAATTGCGATGGGCCACTTACATGCAAAAGGCGGAGACATCTCATCAGATTCTGAACGTAACTTGGTTATTGGTGGCGAAGATGCAATATCGGCTAGCATATTTACAGATCAACCTGATTATGTCGCGCTAGGGCATCTACATAAAGCTCAAACCGTCGCCAAGAAAGACACCATTCGCTACAGTGGCACGCCAATGCCGATGTCATTTTCTGAAAGACGCTATCAGCATCAAGTTGTGATAGTTGAGCTTAGTGACTCAGGTACTACTGTAAACCCCCTTTACATTCCTAGCTTTTGTAAAGTCATGTTGCTGCCAGAAAAAGACTGTGTGCCACTAAACGAACTATGTGAGCTTATAAAACAACTCGATTTAACAGATGAAGATTTAGCGCCATACCTGCGGGTTAAATTGAGCGCCCATGACACTGACACCACTTTCAGAGAACAAATAGAACAAGCCCTTGAAGGTAAGCAAGTTAAGTTCTGTGGCATTGAAAGGGTTCGTCAACAGAGCAGCCAGCAAGACGATGAACAAACCCTATTTGAAGATGTCTCACAAATTGAAGCGCTGAACCCACACTCACTTTTAGAGCAGGCATTCGCAAATAATAAAGATATGGCAGGGCAGGCTGTACCAAAAGAGCTAGAAAGCTTATTAAGCCAAGTAATCGATGAATTGAATGCGGAGGATCTACTATGAAAATTTTAGCGATTCGTGTTCATCAACTAGCCTCTATCTTAGACGCCGAAGTCGACTTTAGCGCTTCGCCTTTAAAAGAAGCGGGGTTGTTTGCCATCACGGGTGATACCGGGGCGGGTAAAAGCACATTACTCGATGCCATTTGCTTAGCGCTTTATAACAAAACAGCAAGATTACGCGGCGATACTGGCAATAAAATTGACTTTAACGGCGACAATATCAAACTCAATGACTCGCGAAACTTATTACGCCGCGGGGCAGGGCAGGGCTTTGCCGAAGTCGACTTTATTGGCCAAGACAAACAATCATATCGCGCAAGATTAAGCTTTAGCCGAGCGCGTAATAAAGCCGATGGCAAATTACAACCCGCACAACATAGCCTCTACTCATTACCTGATGAAACCCTAATTGCTGATAGGAGTGCTGCTGGTAAAGAAATCGAGCGTATTATCGGCTTGAGCTTTGAGCAGTTCTCACGAGCAGTACTGCTTGCACAGCATGAATTTGCCGCTTTTTTAAAAGCAACTGGGGATGAGCGTGCGCAACTACTTGAATGCTTAACAGGCACCGACAAATTCAGCCGTATAGGTCAGCGAATTTTTGAGCGCCATCGTGAACAGCTGCAAGCTTTAGAGCAGTTAAAGCTAAGTTTAAGCAACTATCAGGTTTTAAGCCCTGAACAGGTCAAAACGAAACAAGCAGAGCAAACGGCTCTTGAAGCTAAGCTCACTGAGCTGCAAAAACAAATAAAACAATTTGAACAGTACCAAACTTGGTATAAGCAAGCATCTCAGCAGCAGCAACAACTAAACCAAGCTGAGCAAGCAAAGCAAGAGTTACAGCAACAAATGCACGCGCTTGCTGAAAAAGCCACTGAAGCGAAACAAGCTCAGCAATGCCTAGAAATAAAAGATAACCGCGAACGTGTGTCGACTCTTAGCGTTCAACATGAGCAACTAATTAAAAACCGTAAGCAGCTTTTAAACGTTGATCATAAAACGCTGATCAAAGACGCTGAGCAAACCCTTGAAAAGCAAACCGCACAACTAAACCAATCTAAGCAAGCACAAAAAGACGCGCAACCTATTATCAGTCAGGCCCGTGAGCTAGATAAGCAACTTGCGGTTTTAAACCAGCAAGCAGCGGCGCAAAAAGTACACGCAGAGAAAGCGAAACACCATCATCAAGAGCTGACTAATACACTAAATAGCCATAAATCCGAGCAGCAAAAACAGCTAGAGCAACAAGCGCAAATCAATGGCTATTTAGAAACACACGCACAATGGCAACCATTAGCGAAAGACTGGTCATTCTTTAAAAGTGAGTTAAGCCGCTTTAGTCAGCAACAGCACACAATTAGCCAATCACAGCAAAACGTAAAAGCTCTTCAACCTAAAATTGATGAGCAGCAAGCAGCTGCGCAGCAGTGTAAAACTCAATACCAAGCCCTTGAGCAAGAAATTAAGCGCCTAAATAAGCAAGATACCGCCTTTAAATCGAGTTTAAACACCCAATCAATGGCGGATATTGATGCGGGGCTTGAGGCGATTAAACACCTGATTGAAAAGCGCCAAGTATGGCAAACTAATCATCAGCAATTAAAAAATTGGCAAACCCAGCTAAACACATTAAGCCAAACTGAGCAGCAACTACAAACAGCATTAAAAGATGCGCAGCAAGGTGCAGAGCAAGCACAGCAGCAGGTTTCGTTTTGTGAGCAAAACTTACAGCAAGTGCAGTTAAGAGCCAGTGAAGGGGTCAGCCAGTTACGTGCCACTTTAAAAGCAGGGGAGCCGTGCGCAGTATGTGGCTCAAAAGAGCACCCGTTTATACATGAAGAAATGGTTAATGAGCAATTTAGCCAGCTTATTAACGACTTTACCAACCAGCTAACTAATGCCAAACAGCATTTAAATACTCTACACGCATTACAGCAAGCTAAAAGTAATGAGCTGGCGGCATGCAGCCAACAGATAAGCTCGTTAACTGGGCAAATCTCAGAGCTAAGCGCGCAACAACAAAGCCTCAAAGAAACCATGGCGGCTAATCGTACTGAGCTAAATGATTTAACCGAAGATCAGTTGAACGAGCGTCAGCAACAGCTAAGCTTGCAAAAACAGCAATACTACAAAACCCTCGAGCAGCAACAACAACTGCAAAACACGCTTGCAGCTAAGCAAGCTGAGTACAATCAACAAGGGCAAGCGCTACATAGCAAAGAGCAGCAATTAAATGAATTGCAGCAACAGCTAAATAATCTGCAAACTCGTTTAAATGAGCTCAATGATGAGCATCAGCAGCTCTATACCGCACTAAATCAACAGTTCGCCAGTGCACCTTGGTGGCAAGCACTCAATACACAGAACATTTCTTTAGAGAACATTGCAGAACACGTTGAGGCTTATCAAGCTTCGCTTCAAACGGCGGATGAACTTAAAACGAACTTAAAAGCCATTGAGCAGCACCTTGCACATGTAACGCCGCAGCTTAACGAAGCACATGCCTCTTTAACTCAGTACAACGAGCAACTAAGCCAAACCCAAAACGAATTAACGCAGATACAATCAAAGCGCGAGGGCTTATTTAGTAACGCGGCGATATCGGTAGATGAGTTTATAGCAGAGCTTGAAAAGGCGATAGATTCAGCGCAACAGGCACTGCAACTTGCCCAGACAAACCATAGTAATGCGGTGAAAGCGCGTGACGAACAAGCCATTCAAATCGCCAATTTTGACGAGCGTGAAAAAGAACTCGCCGCAGAGCAAGGGGCACTTAATGAGCGCTTTAGTCTGTGGTTTAACGATTTTAAAGCGCAGCACCCAAGCTTGGATGAGCAAGCCGTTAGTCAGTTATTAACGATAAGCCCCGCTGAAATTACACAAACTCTGGCAGATTATCACACCAGCGAAAGTAGCTTAAAAGACGCAGAGGCGCTTTTAAAACAACGACAACAGGCATTGGCTCAGCATCAAAATGATAAGCCAACTCTCGGTGAAGATGAGCTGCAATTACAGCTTAATCAAGTCACAGAGCAACAAGTACAAGCGAATAACGCATTATTGCAAGTTGCAACGGAGCTTAAAACCCATCAACAAAATAGCGAAGCGCTTGAAGATAAACAAAAGCAATTAGTTGAGCAGCAAAAAAGCTATGAGCACTGGCATTTACTCAATAAGGTCTTGGGGGATGCCAGCGGCAAAACCATGCGTAATTTAGCGCAAACGCAAACCTTAAAAATACTGCTGCACTACGCGAATAGTCATTTACAGACTCTAAATAAACGCTACAAATTAACAGCCATAGGGCAAACGCTCGATATCGCTATTATCGATAAAGACATGGCCGATGAGCAGCGCTCTGTTAATACATTATCTGGCGGTGAGTCATTTTTGGTGTCGTTAGCACTGGCGCTTGGGCTTGCTTCATTGTCGTCGAATAAAGTACAAATAAACTCTTTGTTTATCGACGAAGGGTTTGGTACGTTGGACAGTGAAACGTTAAGCATCGCGATGGATGCTCTTGATTCACTACAAGCACAAGGCCGCAAAGTAGGGGTTATTTCGCACGTATCAGAAATGACCGAACGCGTTGCCACGCAAGTGCATGTAGCGAAAAAACCAGGTGGTTATTCGACCATCTCAGTTATTTAAAGGATTAGCATGCCAACTTTTAATCACGAAGAAGCAAATCACTACGACGAACGCATTTTGCGCCTAGTTCCAGGTTATGAGCTATTACATCAAGCAACCGCAGCCCAATTAGCAACCACGCTGAGCGATGATGCGTGCATTTTAGTGGTTGGTGCCGGAACTGGTAAAGAAATCATCGAATTAGCGGCGCTAAAACCAAGCTGGCAGTTTATTGCTCAAGACATTTCACAAGACATGCTTGATATTGCCGAGCAACAGTTTGGCCAGCATAACATCAGCGACCGCGTGACAGTTCACTGCGGTGATATCAACAACATCGACACTCAATGTGACGCCGCACTGTGTTTACTGGTAATGCACTTTGTTGAAGATAACGGCGATAAAAAAGCGCTGTTAAAAGCGATTCACAGCAAACTTAAAAAATCGAGCAACTTATATATTGCCGATTTAATGCGCCCTGAAACCGCTTTTGAGCGCGAGTCTCAACTACAGCTCTGTACGCAGTTAGGTTTGACCGAAGTCGGCGTAGAACGCATGCGCCACAACCTAGAGCACGAGTTTTACCCATTAGACCGCATTCGTTTTTCAGAGTTAATGAATGAAACCCGCTTCAGCACCCCAAAACAGTATTTTAAAGTGCTTGGTTTTGCTGGGTATGTGGTTGGGAGTTAGCTCCCGAGCCTAATACCCCGCGGCCTGTCCGTCTTTACGGGTTTCTGATGCGCCGTAATAAACGCCGGTTTTTGGGTCTTTCAATATAGCTTGATAACCACCGTATGGGCCAACCGCGTCTTGTAAGGTGTGGCCTTTTTTCATTAACTCGCGGCGGGTTTCCATCGAAAAACCTGACTCTAAGCTAACAAAACCACCGTCTTCCATGATTTCACCGGTTGGTTGCGATGAACCTGTGTGCAGAATACGCGGTGCATCACCAGCTTCTTGTAGGTTCATGCCAAAATCAATCATGTTGATAAGTATTTGAGCATGCATTTGTGGTTGTGTGGCACCGCCCATCACGCCATAACTCATGTATGGCTTGCCATCTTTAGTGACAAACGCAGGAATAATTGTATGAAATGGTCGTTTGCCTGGCTCATATTGATTCATGTGGCCTTTTTTAAGGGCGAACATTTCGCCACGGTTTTGCAATACAAAGCCTAATTTTGCCGGTGTCATGCCTGAGCCCATGCCACGGTAATTACTTTGAATAAGCGAAACCATGTTGCCGTCTTTGTCGGCGGTCGTCATATAAATGGTATCGCCTTCTACTGGGCCTGCGTGGTCGCGTTTTGCGGCTTTGTTAGGGTCTATCAGTTTGCGTCTTTGGTCAGCATATTGCTGCGAAATAAGTGTTTGTACGGGAATGGTGTTAAACGCTGGATCGGCGTAATACTTTGCACGATCTGCAAACGCGAGTTTTTTCGCTTCAACAAAGGTGTGTACGTATTCAGGGCTATCAAAGCCCATAGCTTTGATATCGTAACCTTCAAGAATATTCAGAATTTGCTGTGCAGCAATACCTTGGCCATTTGGTGGCAATTCCCAAAGCGTATATCCTCTATAATCGGCGCTCACAGGCTTAACCCATTCACTATGGTGCGCAGCTAAATCTTCATACGATAAGTAGCCGCCGTTTTCTTTCATGTAGCGACCAATTTCTTTAGCAATATCGCCTTTGTAAAAGGCATCGCGGCCGCCTTTGGCAATTTTGCGATAGGTGTTTGCAAGGGCAGGGTTCTTAAAGATTTCACCTTTTTCAGGCATTGCCCCACCAGGCATATAAACATCTTTAAAGCCTGGATATTTACCACGAGCAGCCACACTTTTTTGCATGTAATAAGCAATCAGTTCAGACACAGGGAAGCCATTTTCAGCGTAGTCGATAGCAGGTTGGAGTAAGGCTTTCATTGGTGTTTTGCCAAACTTTTTATGTAACTCAAACCAACCATCTACTGCACCAGGTACCGACACAGGCAATGGCCCATAAGCAGGAATGTAGTCACCTTGTGCTTTTAAAGTATCAAAAGACAAGCTTTGTGGTGAACGACCAGAGGCATTTAAACCGTAAAGTTGCTTGCTTTTGTTATCCCAAACAATGGCAAATAAATCACCACCAATTCCACACCCAGTCGGTTCAACCAGACCAAGCACTGCATTTGCCGCAATAGCTGCATCAATGGCATTACCACCGTCTTTTAATACTTGTAAGCCTACTTGCGTAGCTAACGGCTGTGATGTTGCAACCATCCCTGATTGTGCGATGACTTCAGAACGACTATACCCATTCAACTTGAAGATGCAGGTTTGAGTAGCTGAAAATTATCCGTAATTCTGGATACCAGCGAACCTGCAACTTTTGGTAGGGTCACATCGAAAAATTCTTTGATTGCGGAGATAAATTC